>NZ_BTPW01000028.1:0-36856 GCF_036246185.1 Lactiplantibacillus paraxiangfangensis | reverse complement strand
GATAAACCTATGATAATTGCTAACTTTTCTTCAGGTGTAAATCTAGTTCTAGGCATAATAAAATCCCCTTAAGCATTGATAGATGAATTATTGTTTTTCATCTGTCAACCTTAAGGGGACTATAGCACTTATGTTGTAGGCTACTGGGTCTTTTACTATCACTATGATTGCCAATTTTCCTTAATGAACGCCTGACGACCGCCCATCTCTTCAATCTGATAACGCCACGGATTCCGACGATAAAAATCTTGATGTTCCGGTTCCGCCGAGTAAAACGGCTTTACAGGCTCAATTTTAGTCACGATTGGCATCGTAAAGCGTTCACTTGCTGCTAACGCCCGTTTCGAGGCTTCGGCAACTTGACGCTGTTCAAGACTATTAACAAAAATGACGGGCCGGTAACTATCACCACGGTCTTGAAACTGTCCAGACGCATCGGTTGGATCCGTTTGCCGCCAATAAATCTCAACGAGCTGCGCATAACTAATTACTGCTGGATCAAAGGTGATTTCCACCGCTTCAGTATGCCCAGTGGTATGACTTGCAACCTGCTCATACGTTGGGTTGGGAACCGTCCCACCCGTATATCCTGAGATCACTTTTTTAATACCTGGTTGCTGGTCGAACGGCTTGACCATACACCAAAAACAACCGCCCGCAAAGATTGCCGTATCCGTCATCTAATCACCCTCCGACTCTGAAAATAAGCTAACGTACTGCTCGTAACCGGCTGCTTTTAATTGCGCCGCTGGAATAAACTTCAACGCGGCCGAATTAATACAATAGCGAAGTCCGCCTTGGTCTTGAGGGCCATCCGGGAAAACGTGGCCTAAATGCGATTGTGCCTGACTGAGCACCTCAGTACGACGCATACCAAACGAATCATCCTGATGCTCATGTAACTGAGACTGGGTAATTGGGCGCGTAAAAGATGGCCACCCACACCCAGCGTCGTATTTATCTAATGAACTAAACAACGGTTCACCACTGACAACGTCAACGTATATGCCGGGTTGATCGAAGTTATCATATTTACCACTAAAAGGCCGCTCTGTGGCAGCTTCTTGGGTAACTGCGTACTGTTCGGCCGTTAGCCGCTGCCGTAAATCATCGTTTTTCTCGCTCATCCAATCAGTCCTTTTAATTATATTAATTGTGTACAATCTAATTAACGCTTACTATACGCTTCTAAGCAGCAATTGCAAAAAAGAAGCTCCCGCATTTAGCGAGAGCTTCTTAAAAAAGGAATTTTAATTTAAGCGTTAAAAGCGTCAGTCAATGGTGGAACGACTTGCTTCTTACGTGAAACCACACCTGGTAAGTTTAAGCGGTTGTTAGCCAACTTCTTACCAAAGGCCTTTTCAACGGGTTCCGTTGGGGCCCCAACGACTAATAATTCAGAGTCGCTGTTTAAGATGTTCGTTGCTAAGATTAAGAATAAGTCATAACCTTCAGCTTTGTTTTCGTCCTTAGCAGCAGCTTCAAGTGCAGCTTGGCGCTTGAAGACGTCATCTAAGTCCACCGTGTTGATTTGAGCAACCCGGACCGTTGAGCCGTTCATTTCGAAAGACTTAGCGTCCGCATCGATCAATTCTTTTTCAGACTTGCTATCAATGTTAGTCCCGGCTTTAAGCATTGCTAAACCATAAGTTTCATAGTCTACATCAGCAATCTTAGCCAAATCCTTAACAACGGCAACGTCAGTTGGTGTTGTGGTTGGTGACTTTAATAATAAGGTATCAGAAATAATTGCTGAAAGCATCAAGCCAGCTAACTTAGCAGGAATTTCAACCTTATTTTCTTTGAACAACTTGTAAACCACGGTGCTAACACAGCCAAGTGGTTCGGCCCGGTAAAACAATGGTTGTGCCGTATTGAAGTCGGCAATCCGGTGATGATCAACCACGTGAGTGACCGTAACGTCAGCAATGTCGCTAACACTTTGTTGTGGTTCGTTGTGGTCAACTAACATAACCTTATCAACTTCAGGGGCAGCTTTAGTGATAACCCGCAGTGCTGGTTCGTCAAAGTGGTTCAAAACATACTTAGTTTCTTCGTTTGGTTCGCCCAATGCAACTGGTTCAGTGTCCGCACCCAACTTATTTTCTAAATATGAAAAGGCCTTGGCCGCCACGATTGCGTCGGTGTCAGGATTTTGATGTCCAAAAACTAATTCCTTACTCATTAGCACAAAACTCCTTTAAAAACTATTTTTGATTAATCTTTTGTAACCGTGAAATATAATCATCTGACCGCAGATAGTTATCAAATTCATCCAAGAAATTCTTGATTCGTGGAATTTGATCCTTATCCTTACGAAAGACGAAGTTCAAATCAAACTTGATAGCTGGTTCAAACGAAACCGTATGAAGTTTATCAACGGCTGGATTGGCTACCATGAATGAATTTGGTAATGCGGTGTTGGTCTCGGTAGCAGCCACAAACCGATAAATCTGTTGTGGTGTCGTAAACCGGGCGACCGCAGTTGGTAAATCTGCCATTTGGTTCTTGTATGACTCTTTAATCACTTGATCCAAATAGTAGTTTTCTGGATACATCACCCAAGGTTCACTGATGGTATCCTTGAATTTGATTCGTTTCTTTTTAGCCTGTTTAGGATCGCCGGAAATAAACAATAGTTCGTCTTGGATAATCTTCTTAGACTGGTATGGTTTCCAGTTTTTGATACTTTCATCCGGAAGATACATGACGGCTAGGTCAATACGATTGTTTTCCAAACGTTCCCAAATCTCTTTACGCGTTAACATATGGAACGAGATAATAACGTTGGGGTTGGCCTCGTAATACTTAATGGCAAAATCTTCAAACACGTGATCTTCAATGGAAGCCAAGACACCAATATTGATAGCCCCTTGGGTCGCACTAGTCGTTTGTTGAATTTCGTCCGTTGCCTTATTTAAAACGTCGTAAATGCTGTGGGTCGCATTTAACATGGTGTAGCCCGCATCGGATAAGCGTAATTTTTTCCCTACTGAATAGAAAAGTGGCGCACCGACTGTACGTTCCAATTTCTTAATTTGTTGGGTCAACGCTGGCTGTGTAATCCCTAAAATCTGGGCAGCCTGCGTATAATTCATAGTTTCAGCTAATTGCAAGAAATATGTCAAAGTCTTGGATGAAAAAATACTTTCTTGAGTTGTCTTCATGAATTTTACCTAATCCTTTCGTCTTATCATCATCTTATGATACCTATAATATTATACAAGATTAGATTTTAAAGCAAGCGCTTGTTATCGGTAAATAAACCTTAACTAATTATTACAAGATAAAACATCCGACTTTATCTTACCGCTAAGGCCCAAAACCTTGCAAGCAATCGCATCGCTTTAACGACACCACATACAATGTAACACCACGATTCTTTACACCGTTAACGGCACTGGATGCAACTGCATCGTTACTGGCGTTCCTTCCGTATCCGTATCCACAACGAACGAGCCGTTTGAATACCGGGCACTGACTGGGTGATCATCACTCAAAATTGAATGGTGTTTCCCACGGTCAGTCAGAACGTCTAAGGCTACGCCCTTGGCTGTCCCATCTAATAAGACGTAATCAGCGATTCGGTGTGGGTTGCTCTTCAGCTCACGTAAAACTTGCACCCCGCGACGGGCCCGGCTTGTAACTGGAATATCTGCAACCTTCATCTTTTTAAACGAACCCCGTTGGGTGATCAAAGCGACGAGGTCTTGTTCGTTTGCAATGCTTGCACGAACGATCAAGTCATCACGCAAGTCCATCGACTTAACCCCGACTGCTTTAGCCCCAATTGTTGGAACCTCGCTTAAATCATAACGTAAACCGTAACCGTGCTGCGTCATCAAAACTAAGGTTCCAGTTGGCGCACTTGGCAAGTACTTGACAGTGACAACTTCAGACACATCCGTTTTAAGCTTCATGAACTGACTTGCCCGGGTCTTGTACGTTCGTCCCGGAACGTAGTCGGCAAAAGCCGTTTGCTTAACGTAGCCGTCATTTGTCGCCACTAAGAACTTCCCGGTTTCTTTGAGCGTCGCAAAGTTAAAGACCCACGTAATCCGCTCATTATCCGCTAACCCGATTGTCTGCGAGATGTGCTCCCCAGTATCTTTCCACTTAGCATCTGAAATTTCATAAACCGGCCGATAAATCAAGTGACCCAGGTTAGTGAACATCATCAAATGATCCAGCGTATTATTTTTCGCCAGGTAGATTGGGAAATCTTCGTCCTTTAGCCCATTGTCATCAGCATCGGAAGCCGAGTACGACCGCAGACTAGTCCGTTTGATATACCCATCGTGACTAATCATAACGACGACGTCTTCTTGTGGAATGACCACTTCCGTTTGAACTTTCAATTCTTGAATTTCATCTTGAATTTCAGTCAAACGCTTCGTCGGGTAAGCCTTTTGAACGGCCTTCAATTCTTTGCGCAAGACCTTGTCCAACTCTTTAGGTTCTTCCAAAATCTTGTGATAACTGGCAATGGCGTCAGCTAGTTCAGCGGCTTCTTTTTCAAGTTGCGTCACGTCAGTATTCGTCAATCGATACAATTGCATCGTAACGATGGCTTCGGCCTGCGGTTCAGTAAAATCAAATTGGGTCACTAAGTTTTGCTTAGCGTCCTTCTTATCCTTACTACCCCGAATTGTCTTGATCACTTGATCTAAGATCGACATGGCCTTAATCAGCCCTTGGACAATGTGCTGACGGTCCGCCGCCTTCTTCAAGTTAAACTGGGTTCGACGAGTAATCACATCGCGTTGATGTTCCAAATACGCCGTAACAATTGTCTTTAAGCCAACGTGTTCTGGCCGTTGGTGATAAATTGCCACCATATTAAAATTATACGTAATTTGGAGGTCAGTATTTTTAAAGAGATACGTTAAAATCCCTTCGGCGTTAACGTCACGCTTCAGTTCGATCACGATTGATAACCCTTTACGGTCACTTTCGTCACGAACTTCAGCAATCCCTTCGATCTTCTTCATGATTCGAATTTCGTCCATCTTTTTGACTAATTGCGCCTTATTAACTTCGTAAGGAATCTCTGACACTTCAATCTGAGATTTATTCCCCTTGATGGGCACAATTTTAGTCCGTGAACGGACGACGATGCGACCACGACCGGTCTCATACGCTTGCTTAATTCCGGATAACCCTTGAATAATACCACCCGTTGGAAAATCAGGCCCTTTTACAAAGTCCATCAAGTCTTCCAGGCTAGCTTTAGGATGATTCATCAAGAAAAGAATTGCATCGATGACTTCAGTCAGATTATGCGGCGGAATCTCCGTTGCGTAACCCGCAGAAATCCCAGTGGCCCCGTTAACTAATAAGTTCGGGAACCGGGCTGGTAAGACCGTTGGCTCGTACTCAGTATCATCGAAGTTTAAGACCATGTCGACAGTCTTCTTGTCGATATCTTGCAGCATTTCACCCGCGATTTTACTCAACCGTGCTTCGGTATACCGCATTGCGGCCGCCGGATCACCATCCATTGACCCGTTGTTACCGTGCATTTCAATCAATGGTTCGCGGAGCTTCCAGTCCTGACTTAACCGGACCATCGCTTCGTAAATTGAAGAATCCCCATGGGGGTGAAAATTACCCATGACGTTCCCAACAGACTTGGCTGACTTCCGAAAGGCCTTATCGTACGTGTTACCGTCTTGATTCATGGCGTACAAGATTCGCCGTTGTACGGGTTTTAACCCGTCACGAATATCCGGTAACGCCCGCTCCTGAATGATGTACTTAGAGTAACGACCAAAGCGATCGCCCATGACATCTTCAAGCGTTAATTCCTGAATTTTTGGTTGTTCATTTGCCAATTTGCGACCCCCTTTAATGCTTCAACTGTTGTGCTAATTCTTCATCAGCCTGTTCGTGCGCAGAAGAAACCGCCTCGTTATCTAACAGCGAACCGTCTTCATCAAGGTTAAAGTGAACGTTACTTTCAATCCATTTCCGGCGCGGCTCCACTTTATCACCCATCAGCGTTGTGACCCGTTTTTCAGCTAAGGCGGCGTCATCAATCCGTACACGGACCAGCGTCCGCTTTTCAGGATCCATGGTCGTTTCCCACAGCTGTTCGGCGTTCATTTCACCTAAACCTTTGTACCGTTGTAGCGAATAACCTTTTCCAAACGTCTTCGTTCGTAAGGCCAATTCTTCATCGGTCCATGCGTATTCAGTCCGTAACTGCTTACCTTGTTTCTTCTGTAACCGGTATAACGGCGGCAAAGCAATGTAAATCTTACCCGCATCGATCATCGGTCGCATGTATTTATAGAAGAAGGTCAGCAACAAGATCTGAATATGAGCACCATCGGTATCGGCATCGGTCATGATAATGACTTTGTCATAATTACTCGACTTAATATCAAACTCTGGCCCGACACCGGCACCAATCGTGTAGATCATCGTGTTGATTTCTTCATTTTTGACAATGTCCGGTAACTTAGCCTTTTCAGTGTTCAGGACTTTCCCACGTAATGGTAGGATGGCCTGGAACTTCCGGTCACGCCCCTGCTTAGCTGAACCACCGGCAGAATCCCCTTCGACTAAGAAGAGTTCGTTACGCTTAGCGTTTTTCGATTGCGCTGGCGTTAGCTTTCCTGACAATAATCGTTCTTGCTTATGACGTTTCTTACCGTTACGGCTTTCGTCACGTGCTTTACGGGCGGCTTCGCGCGCTTGCCGAGCTTTCGTAGACTTACGAATCAGCATTTGCGCAAACTCACCATTTTCCATTAAGAAAAATTGAAGCTGTTCACTGACCACGTTATCAACGATCGTCCGGGCTTCCGGTGTCCCTAACTTTTCTTTAGTTTGACCTTCAAACTGCAGTAGGTTTTCAGGAACCCGCAATGAAATCACGGCGGACAACCCTTCACGCACATCGGAGCCTTCAAGGTTTTTATCCTTATCCTTTAACAAGCCGACCTTCCGCGCGTATTCATTGAACGCTTTGGTCCAAGCACTCCGGAAACCGACTTCATGGGTCCCACCATCTGGCGTCCGCACGTTATTAACAAACGAAAGTAGGTTTTCGGAGTAACCGTCATTATATTGTGCGGCCACTTCAACTTCCACGCCTTCCTTCGTGCCGTCAAAGAACATGACGTCACCTAGCGTGTCTTTATCTTCGTTTAAATAGCCAACAAAGGCCTTAATACCGTCTTCGTAATGAAACGCGAGTTCCTGTTCTTGGTTTTCGCGTTCGTCCGTCAACGTGATTTTAACGCCCCTTAGTAGGAAGGCTGATTCACGTAGCCGCTCCGCTAACGTTTGGAAATTATAAACCGTCGTTGTAAAAATGCTTGCATCGGGTTTAAACGTCAACGTCGTTCCAGTTGGTTTGTTGGTCTTACCCTTTTTCTCAAGCGTACCAACGGGATGACCACCGTTTTTGAAATGTTCAACGTAGCGGTAGCCGTCACGGATGATGGTTACCGTCAGTTCAGTGGACAGTGCGTTAACGACACTGGCACCGACCCCGTGTAACCCACCGGACGTCTTATAGCCACCCTGGCCGAACTTACCGCCGGCATGGAGAATCGTTAAAATAACTTCAGGGGTTGGAATCCCGGAAGCGTGCATTCCGACCGGCATTCCCCGACCGTGATCGACAACGGTGATACTATTATCCGCGTGAATGATCACGTTAATTTCTTTACCGTAACCGGCTAACGCTTCGTCAACCGCGTTATCAACGATTTCATAGACTAAGTGATGGAGTCCACGGGCGTCAGTCGAGCCAATGTACATACCCGGACGTTTCCGAACGGCTTCTAATCCTTCAAGGACTTGGATTGAAGAATCATCGTATTGCTGGGTTTTCTTTGCCATTCTCACAACTCCTTAAAATTTTGTTTTTTTATGATATTTTTGACTATTAGTCTGATTGGCTTGATTTAACAGCCTTGACACCGCTAACTAAAGCTATGCAAATTTGATTATAGCACAGGAAACTAATTTTTCAGCGCTTTTTTTAGTTTTAAACGTGGCTCAGGCGGATTTTAAGCCACACTTCAGCCAAAATTTAACTAAATTTAAACATTAAATCCTCAAAACCAGTCGCACTGATTAGCGAATGTATGTTCGCTTTATTGTAGTTAGTTTGCCCCTAGTTTGTCAACCAGAAACTTTTTGACCCCATAACCAGTAAAGCATGCTAAAATATTGAAGTGATTCTATTGCAGGAGGAACTCATTTTGATTTTGAAAATTGCAATCATGCTAATCGTGGCCTACCTTATTGGCGCGATTCCTTCGGGTGTCATCATTGGCAAGCTATTCTTTCATACCGATATCCGCCAGATTGGTAGTGGTAACATTGGCACCACCAACACGTACCGCGTTCTCGGACCAGTTGCGGGGACCGTCGTCATGGCAATGGATATCTTAAAGGGAACCATCGCTGCTTTGCAGCCGACCCTTTTGTTCCACCTAGATAATCGTTACACGTTACTGATTGGGCTTGCCGCAATTTTAGGCCATACCTTTTCCATCTATATCGGGTTTAAAGGTGGCAAGGCAGTTGCAACGAGCGCCGGCATCCTACTCGCCTATAACTGGCAATTCTTTCTAATTGCCAGTGCAATCATGTTAACTCTGGTCTATGTCACCAGCATGGTCAGTGTCGCCAGTATGACGTCGTTTCCAATCGTCACTTTGATCGCGATCTTCTATTACCGCGACCCACTATTGTCGGTTGTCGCGTTAGTTTTGACCATCTTCATCTTTTACCGTCACCGCAGCAACATTGCCCGGATTAAAAACGGAACCGAATCATTGGTCCATTTCGGTCTTGCTTGGCGACGTCAACAGGCTAAAAAGTAACTGTTAAAAGACCACTTTCTTAATTGAAGGTGGTCTTTTTGGTGCCAGTGTGGGTAAACTGATTGTGGGTTATGAAGTGTTTTGTTGTTACTAGTTAAAGTAACATGTTACAAATATACTTATTTACAACCACTTTTATACCTAAAAATTGAAAGTTGTCTATGATAAATATGACTTTAATCGGATGATCGGAGGTTGCCACTGATGGCATCGGTCGTGAAGGTGGTCTTAGGCCGGTGATTTTTCCGGGCTTAAACCACGGACGGCCTGGAGCAATTGCGCATTTTGCAACTGTTCCAGGCGAGGGGCTAGACCGTTTCCCAGGCTAGCCCCGGTCCCACGACCGCACGTCATCAGTGGCAAACCGAATAGCTTACAAGTAGCTAATTTTCATTGGCTTAAATTTAACTTTCAACCTTCAGTTTTATACCTAAAAAACCGTCTAACCACTTCTGATTAGACGGTTTTACATTCATTTAGAAGAACTTGATTTCATAATGCGCGTTGAACGTCTGATTAGCTGCCAGTTGGTTGATTCCCATCTTGTGGCGTAACTGACCATCCGCGTTCACATTGTCCGCAATCCCCCACCATGGTTCGAGGCAAACAAACGGTGCATCCCCAGGATACGGTGACCAAGTTCCCACGTAAGGCGCGTCCTCGATCGTCATCGCAACCCCGTGGTCGTCTAAGTCTGAGCTCAGCATCAACGTCGTTTCTTGGCGACCTAAGTCTAAGATGACCGCGTCGTCTTTAAAGAAGTCCCGGGTCAATGGTAACGGCTTTGTAAAGTCGATGTCGTCCGCATTATCCGCATCGTTTAACGGTGCCTGTAAAGGAATGTGTTGGTAGACCTTCTTTGGTGCCACCGTCAACGTATAGTTCTCTAAACGGCCGGCAGGGTCCGCTAAAGGCACGTTAAACGCTGGGTGCCCACCTACTGAGAAGAGTAGCTCTTGGTTAGCTGGATTATGCACTTCGTAGCCAACCGTTAACTCGTGATCATTTAACGTGTAAATCAAGCGTAAACGGAAAGCAAACGGGAACATCTTCCGCGTTTCCGCGCTGTCCGTTAATTCCAAAGTCGCACTGGTTGCCGTGTGAGCGACGACCGTAAAGTCGTTATCCCGCGCAAAGCCGTGTTGGCCCATGTGATAAGGTTGACCGGCTACCGTGAACTGGTCGTCCTTTAAACGTCCCACGATTGGGAATAAGACTGGTGCGTGTCGTCCCCAGTACTTTGGATCAGCCTGCCACATATATTCGATCCCATCCGCCGACTTAACACTGCTGAGTTCTGCCCCGGCTTCGTTAATCTTGACGGTGAGATAATCATTCTTTAGTTCAACTGTCATTAGTTCAAAACGCCCCCTAGTTTAAATTATAAGATGTAACGACTTAGATCCTTGTCTTCAGCAATGTTACCAATGCGGTCATTGACGTAGTTTTCGGTAATCGTGACTTCGCCCATTTCCATATCTGGGCCTTCGTAAAGTAATTCTTCCAATAATTTTTCTAAAACCGTATGCAACCGCCGCGCCCCAATGTTTTGAGTCTCGTGGTTCACTTTATAAGCAATGCCAGCGATGGCTTCAATGGCTTCGATCGTAAAGGTTACTTTAATGTTATCCGTCCCAATTAAGGCAATGTATTGCTTGATCAACGCATTCTTTGGTTCCGTTAAAATTTTGACAAAGTCGTCTTTACTCAAGTCGTCTAATTCAACACGAATCGGGAACCGTCCCTGTAATTCAGCAATCAGATCACTTGGTTTACTTTCCGCAAACGCACCGGAAGCAATAAAGAGAATGTGATCCGTATTGATTGGCCCGTATTTGGTTGAAATTTGAGAGCCTTCAACGATTGGTAAAATATCCCGTTGAACCCCTTCACGCGAAACTTCACCAGAATTTTGTTGCCCACCAGCCGTGATCTTATCAATTTCATCAATAAAAATAATCCCAGTGTTTTCTGCCCGGACAATGGCATCGTGATAAATATCCGCACTGTTGACTAACTTTTCGGATTCTTCCTTAACCAAAATTTCACGAGCTTCAGCAACCGGCATCGTCCGCTTGATCCGCTTCTTTGGCATAATTGAACCTAAGGTATCGCCAAGGTCAATGCCCATTTGGCCCAGCATGTTGTTATTGCCGGCAGCGGTTTGTTGCGGATCGTCCATTTCAATGGTCACGTCCGAATTTTCTAACTGACCATTTTTAAGTTGATCAGCAACTGACAAGCGTTGGTTGCGGACTTCATCCGTGACTTCTTCGTTGTTATTGTCATCCGCGTTAGGCATTTGGCCGTTTTGCATCTGGCTGAACATGTTCATCATGTTCTGGAAGTCGTTACCATTCCGGTTATTTTGCTTCTTGGCAGCTGGTACCAGTAATTTGACCAACCGTTTATCAGCTGCGGCCACGGCACGTGAACGAACGTCCGAATAAGCCGACTGCTTTTCCATTTCAATCGAAACGTCGACCAAGTCACGAACCATGGATTCAACGTCGCGACCCACGTAACCGACTTCGGTAAACTTCGTGGCTTCGACCTTAACGAACGGTGCTTTTACGATTTTTGCCAACCGACGGGCAATTTCAGTCTTCCCAACCCCGGTCGGTCCAATCATCAGCATGTTCTTAGGCGTAATTTCGTCCTGCATATCTTGTGATAATTCCATCCGCCGATAACGGTTACGTAACGCAATCGCTACGGCTTTTTTAGCTGCATTTTGACCAATAACGTAACTGTCTAAGGCAGCCACGATCTGTTTAGGCGTTTTATTGATTTCTTCCATCGTAATTCTCCTTTAATTATAAGGCTTCGGAAATAACGTTATGGTTGGTGAAGATATCGATGTCACCAGCAATGTTAATGGCGGCTTCAGCAATTTCTTGCGCACTCATGTCCTGGGCATGCAACTGCATCCCGCGCGCTGCGGCTAAGGCAAAGTTACCACCAGAGCCGATCGCCAGTACGTCGTTATCGGGACTGATGACTTCACCACTCCCGGAAACAAGGAACATTTCGTCCTTATCCATCACGATGAGTAAAGCTTCTAATTTTTGTAAGGCTTGATCGCCACGCCATTCCTGGGCAAGTTCGACCGCAGCTCGTTGTAAGTTACCCGAATATTCGTTGAGTTTCTTTTCAAAACGGTCTTCGAGGTTGAACGCGTCCGCGACACTTCCGGCAAAGCCCACGACAACTTGGTCGTTATAAATCCGACGAACCTTGTGCGCAGTCCCTTTCATGACGACCTTTTCACCCATCGTTACCTGACCGTCTCCGGCCATTGCATTGTGCCCGTTTTGACGAACGGCACAAATCGTAGTTGCTTCAAATTTTACTGGCATAGTCAATCTCCTTTACATTACTTCCGCGTTGCCCGCGGGAAAAAGTTGCGATAATCCTGTTGTAAGTGTTCCTTGGTCACGTGCGCATAGATCTGCGTCGTGGACAGACTGGTATGACCCAGTAGTTCTTGGACGGTCCGCAAATCGGCACCATTGTTAAGCATCTGCGTCGCAAACGTGTGCCGCAACATGTGGGGGTGAATGTCCGCGGTCAAACTGCTCTTCTTCACAATTTGATTCAAGACGTATTCAACGCCCCCGCCGGTAATGGCCCCACCATGACGGTTAATAAAGACCGTTGTGTGTTGCTGGCCATACTTCGCCATTACGGGCGTCCGGCAAACCTCGTAGTAGTGTTTCAGCGCACTGGCCGCGTAACGCCCAAACGGCACGTAACGCTCCTTGTCACCTTTCCCACGAATCAACATCATTTTCATTTCAAAATCGACATCCGCGAGTTGTAAATCAACACACTCACTGAGTCGGATACCCGTTCCGTATAGGACTTCCAGCAGGGCCGCATTCCGCGCACCCATCACCGTATCATCCGCATACACCGTCTGAAATAAAACGTCGAGCTCCTTTTGATAAAAGAAGCGTGGTAAGCGGGCGGCGTGTTTCTTTAACTGAACGTATACAAACGGGTTCACCTTCGCCAAGTCATTTTTAACCAAAAAGTTATAAAACGACCGTAAGCTAGACACCTTCCTAGCAATTGAATTACGCGTCAGGTGTCGATCATATAGGTGGCTTAAGTAAACGTTCACATCCAGGTGGTCAATTTCAGTATACGCTTTCGCACCGCCGTTTGCCGTTAAGAAATCATTAAAAGCTTGGATATCTTCCCGGTAAGCCGCGGCGGTTTCGTCTGAATATTGCCGTTCAACCCGAATGTACTTTAAAAAAAGGGCTAAATAGTCTGTCTCCATACAAAAAACCTCCATACGTTGCTACTTTAGCAAAGTATGGAGGAAAACACAATTATGTGCCTTGTAAGTTAGTTTTCGCTGGTCACAGTCTTCGTCAACGTCGTATTTCTAAACGTTTCGAGGTCGGCCAACGCGCGTTCAGAAATGGCGGTGTTGCGTTCGCGCTTATCACGAATCCGCTGTTTCAACTTCGGCACGATTCCGAAGTTCGCGTTCATTGGTTGAAAATGGCTCGCACTCGTATGCGTAATGTAATGGGCCATTGCACCCATCATGGTATCCGTTGGGAAAACAACGGGGTCTAACCCAAGCGCTAACCGCGCGGCGTTAGTTCCGGCAACGATCCCGCTGGCTGCACTTTCGATATAGCCCTCAACCCCGGTCATTTGGCCCGCAAAGAAAAGGTCCGGCCGTTGTTTAGTCTGGTAAGTGGGTTCTAATAACTTTGGTGATTTCATAAAGGTATTGCGGTGCATGACCCCGTAACGCACGAATTCCACGTTTTCAAGTCCAGGAATCATGGAGAAGACCCGCTTTTGTTCGCCCCATTTTAAATGGGTCTGGAAGCCAACGATGTTGTAGAGGTCGCCCGCCGCGTCATCTTGACGCAATTGGACAACGGCAAATGGTTGCTTACCCGTCTTTGGATCTTCCAACCCAACCGGTTTAAGCGGACCAAATAACATCGTCTGACGGCCACGTTGCGCCATCACTTCGATGGGCATGCAGCCTTCAAAGACGTCTGAATTTTCAAAGTCGTGTGATTCGGCCATTTCAGCGTGAATCAACGCGTCGTAAAAAGCGTCAAACTCTTCTTCAGTCATCGGACAATTCAGGTAAGCCGCTTCACCACGGTCATAACGTGATTTCAGGTAGACCTTGTCCATGTCGATTGAATCCTTCGTTAAAATTGGCGCAGCCGCGTCAAAGAAGTGTAAGTCATCTTCCTCGTTAAACGCTTGAATCGACTTTGCTAGTGACAACGCCGTCAACGGGCCAGTGGCCACTACGGTGATGCCTTCAGGTAAACTCGTCATTTCTTCATTAATAACTTCCACGTTTTTAAGGCCGGTAATGGCTTCAGTGATCTCCGCTGAGAACGTGTCCCGGTCTACGGCTAAAGCACCACCGGCAGGAACAGCGTGGTGTTCAGCCGCCTGCATCACGATTGAATCCATTTGGCGCATTTCCGCCTTAAGTAGGCCGGCTGCGTTTGCGAGCTGGTTTGCCCGTAATGAATTCGTACAAACTAGTTCTGCAAATTGACTCGTATGGTGCGCCGGGGTCATTTTGCTAGGACGCATTTCGTATAAACGAACGTTTACGCCCATATTTGCGATCTGCCATGCGGCTTCAGAGCCCGCGAGCCCCGCACCGATGACGTTTACGGTTGGTATTGATGCCATCCTGAATTCCTCTTTTCTTATAAAACACATACCGTTGATAGTATTGTGGTAATCATACCGGAGATAACGCCATAATACAAACAACCCACTCGTTATTTCGCCAATGAAACGGGTAATCCGGCAATCCAGCACATGATTTAACTTTTGTCATAACCGAACGTTACGTGTCCGAGCGCTAAGCTTACCCCCGCATATTTTCGCAATCAGGCACTTTTATCTTAATATTATTATTGTTATAAATGGTTAATGTCCGGAAAACATAACAAAATCACTTGATAAGCGCCGTTCTAAGCAAAAAGACCAGGCATCCCCATTAGGATGGCCTGATCTTTCATTAATTTAATTATTTTTGAACATTTTCGGAGTAATCGCCGTTTGGACATAGGACCTGTTTGCCACCCTTGACCTTCTTTTCGACCAAGTAATGACCATCCTTCGGGCAATCCCGACCGATTGGCTTATCCCAGGAAACGAAGTCACATTCAGGGAAACGTGAACAGCCGTAAAAGATCCGGTTCTTCTTGGATTTCCGTTCAATGACTTGACCCTTCTTACATTGCGGACAAACGACGCCGATCTCTTTAACGATTGGTTTCGTATTCCGGCAATCAGGGAAGCGCGAGCAGGCGAAAAACTTACCGTAGCGACCCATTTTGATGACCATTGGCGCACCACAGAGATCACAGTTGAAGCCAGCAAGTTCGTCTTTGATCTGGATCTTTTCCATCCCAGCTTCAGCCTTCTCGACTTCTTTTGAGAATGGCTTGTAGAATGAATCAACAACTTCGACCCAGTTTTCCTTACCCTCTTCAGTTGAATCCAACTGTTCTTCCAGAGTAGCGGTAAAGCCGACGTTCACAACGTCCGGGAAATATTCCTGAATAATCCCGTTGACGATCTCGCCCAATTCAGTTGGGATAAACCGGCGTGATTCCAATTTAACGTAGTACCGCCGTTGAATCGTATCCAACGTTGGCGCATACGTTGATGGTCGACCAACGCCGTTTTCTTCCAACGCCTTGATCAAGTTGGCTTCGGAATAACGTGCCGGTGGCTGCGTAAAGTGTTGTTGCGGATCAGTCTTGCTCAGTTTAACGACGTCACCTTCATTTAAATCAGGTAAGACGTTGTTCTTTTCGGTCTTGTCATAGATCTTCGTAAACCCGGCAAACTTGGTCTTCGACCCGTTCGCACGGAACTGAACGTCATTTTGGTCGATGGTTACAGCCATCGTATCCAAGACCTCCGGTGTCATCTGACTCGCAACGAATCGTGACCAGATCAACTGGTATAGCCGGAATTGGTCACGATTCAAATAATCCTTGATGCTGGCCGGTGTCCGGAAAACGGACGACGGCCGAATCGCTTCATGGGCATCCTGAGCGCCTTCTGGCAACTTACCCTTGACCGGTTTCGTTGCGGCGTATTCGGCACCGTATTCCTTATGCAGGAATTGGGACGCTTCGTGCTTCGCAATGGATGAAATCCGGGTCGAGTCGGTCCGCATATAGGTAATTAGCCCAACGTTACCGTCCTTACCCACGTTGATTCCTTCGTAAAGCTGTTGCGCTGCCATCATGGTCTTCCGTGTTCGGAAGTTCAACTTACGGTTAGCATCTTGTTGCATCGTTGACGTGGTGAATGGCGGTGCCGGGAAGCGTTTACGTTCCTTTTTGACAACCTTCGTAATGTCAAAATCACCAGCACGGTCTAGCTGCTTCAACACTTTTTGCACGGCCGCGTTGTCGTCTAACGGCATCTTCTTACCGTGCGTCCCGTAGAAATTAGCCATGAACTTGGTTCGGCCCTTTTTGAACTCACTTTCGATCGTCCAATATTCTTGCGGTTTAAACGCTTTGATCTCATTTTCACGCTGAATAATTAGATCCAACGCAATGGATTGAACCCGTCCAGCGGATAGGCCCTTCTTAACCTTTTTCCATAACAAAGGACTGATCGAATAACCAACTAACCGGTCTAAAATTCGCCGAGCTTGTTGGGCATCAACTAAGTCCATGTCGATCGAACGCGGTTCTTTAAACGCATTTTTAACCGTATCTTTGGTAATTTCGTTAAAGACGACCCGGTTCTTATCTTTGGGGTCTAATCCTAGTAAGTAGGATAGATGCCAAGCGATGGCTTCCCCTTCGCGGTCAGGGTCAGATGCGAGGTAAACGGCTTTGGCCTTTTTGGCTTCTTTCCGTAACCCCTTAATAACGTCACCCTTACCACGAATTGAAATATAGTGGGGTTCGTAGTCATTATCCACGTCGACGCCCATTTTACTCTTTGGTAAATCCCGAATGTGTCCGAGACTAGCGACGACTTTGTAAGAACGCCCGAGATATTTCTCAATCGTTTTTGCTTTTGATGGTGATTCCACAATCACTAATTTTTTAGCGGTTGATCTGGTTTTTCGTTTAGTTGTTGTCTTTGTTGCTTTCTTAGCCGGGGCCTTACGTTTCGCCGCCGGCTTTGCATTGGTTGTACTAGCAGCCACTAGATCAGCTCCTTACACTTTTGATTATAATTATTATGGTTCATGTTCTGACAAATCCATGTAATCATATTTCAAAAGTTTCAGCTTGTCAAATTATCGGTAAAAACTCTTCTACTATATGTTGTGAATTTAACACGGGTTTGGCCCCCGCAGCAATCAATTGGTTGCATCCCACGGACAGCGGCGCATCGATTGGCCCCGGGACTGCGAGCACGTTGCGACCGTTCTGTAACGCCAAGTTAGCGGTGATTAGGCTCCCAGAATGTTCCCGGGCTTCAATGACCACCAGCGTCTGACAGAGCCCCGCGATGATTCGATTCCGTTCTGGAAAATGGTAGCGCGCTGGTTTTGCGCCTAGCGGGTATTCGCTAATTAGTAATCCCACCTTGCTAACTCGTCCTTGAAGCTGGCGATTGACACGCGGATACGCCTGATCTAAGCCCGTTCCGATGACACCAATCGTCGGCAGACCACAGTCCAAAGCCGTTTGGTGGGCACAGCCATCCGTCCCAGCCGCTAAACCGCTGACCACGGTCAACTGTTCCGTCACTAACGGGGTTAAGAGCTGCGTCACACAACGGGCGGCGTAGGGGGTTGCACGCCGGGCCCCGACCACCGCGAGTTTGCGACCAGCCAGTAGTTCCCGGTGCCCTTTTAAAAATAAGACCATCGGTGGCTTAAAGCTAGCCAACAGCTCAAGCGGATAATCCGCATCCACGATGGTCAGGGTATCCAATGCGCCATGCGCTTCAACGCGGCGTGCAAAGGATTCGCTCATCCAGTCCGACATAAAGATCGTCATTTGGTGCTCGCTTAAGTGGGCCACGGCCCCCAAAAGGCCCGCATCCGTGACCACCACGTGCTCATGCACGCAATGTTTAAGAATGCGGGTCATTGCTCGGTAACCTAAACCGTGGACCAGGGTCAATCGAATTAATAGGCTGCGTAATTGCATCTGCTCACTCCCTTTATTAGGAAGATTCGCAATTAACGCCGCGCTGCGTCTCGAACTGGTGAAAATGATTGGCGATGAATCGGGGTCACACCCAATTGTTGTAATCCGGCTAAGTGCTTCGCCGTGCCGTAACCCATATTATCCGCAAAGTCATAACCAGGATAAACTTGATCATAAGTTTCCATTAAATGGTCCCGTGCCACCTTAGCCACGATGCTGGCCGCTGAAATGCTAGCACTCTTCGCATCCCCCTTGATGAGCCGGGTCTGTTTGATTGGCACCGGAATCTGCATGGCATCCACGAGTAGACGGGTTGGCCGGACCGTCAAATTGTTAACGGCTTGGGCCATGGCGACCCGGGTTGCTTCGTAAATGTTTAACTGGTCGATCTGCTGCGGACTTGCAACGCCTAAGCTGACGGCAACGGCTTCCTCTAAAATTTTTGGAAATAGTTCCGCCCGTTTTTTAGCAGTCAGTTGCTTGGAATCGTTCACTTCTAACAGGTCAAAATCTTGCGGAATCACAACGGCCGCCGTGACGACCGGACCCGCTAACGGGCCCCGGCCGACTTCATCGATGCCGGCAACGTATTGACCACCGCTGGCCCAAAATTCCCGCTCTAAGTGCATATGCTGTTTGAAGCGGGCTAATAAGGCGGCGTGCTTGGCTTGCTGTTTTTCAAAGCGTTGGTAGGCCTGTTGAACCCCTTTACGGGCATCGGCTTGCGCCAGCGCAAGGATTTCAGCAGTCGGCTCATTCGCTAATAACCGCTTAAAATCGGCGATCGTATACTCAGGCATCGGCGCTAGCTCCCGTCAAATCGAGGGTAAAGCGTCCTAGCCGCCCCTTACGAATATCTAATAGGAACGCAACACAGAACCGTTCCCAATCTTCGCGCATCCCGGCATTCTTAGTCATCACTAATAATAATTCGGGGTTATCCAGTTCTAATTGGTCAACCGTTAATTTATACCGTTCCATTAAACGTTTGGCATAGTTGTGCTTAAAGAAGTCTAACGCGTACAACGCAACGTCATCGTTAGGATAAATATTTTCTTTGATAGCGCCGGTAACGGCTAGCTTGGTCCCCACAACTTGATCCTCAAATTTTGGCCAAAGAATCCCCGGTGTATCGAGTAATTCAAGTTTATTGGACGCCTTTAGCCACTGTTGTCCCTTCGTCACACCGGGACGGTCACCGACCTTGGCGATTTTCTTATTCACGATGTGGTTCAACAGCGTGGATTTACCAACGTTAGGAATCCCCACACAGACCGCACGAATTGGCCGATTAGTAATCCCGCGAGCCTCAATGTTAGCAAGTTTGTCCGCCAACATCGTGGTGGCCGCCTGTGTAATTTGCTTAGCCGTGACGTTATTACGGGAATCGACCGCAATCGCCGTTTGTCCTTGGGCTTCATAGTGCGCGACCCAGTCAGCCGTCTTTTGTGGATCAGCTAAATCTTTTTTCGTCATGATCAGCAGGTGGGGCTTTTGTTGAATCACTTTTTCAATTTCTGGATTACGTGAAGCTACGGGAATCCGAGCGTCAACCAATTCAAACACAATGTCCACTAAGTGCAAGTTATCTTGAATCTGATGGATGGCCTTAGCCATGTGCCCGGGATACCACTGAATTGTACTCATAATGTTTTCTCCTTTGATATATCAACGTTTCTAGCACGTTAATAATCGTAAATTTAAAAAAGCACCCAAAAATGGTCATATGTCCCGATGGTTTTGGGCACCTAATGTTAGTTCGTAATACCTATCTTTTTATCAGCAAAAGCATCAGCTGACTTCGCTTGTGAATGTAAAAAAAGTACGATGTTGTATAGGACAGTGTCATTAATTATGTCGCTCTTTCAAATTTTTTCGAAATACATACTTTGATTCTTTCTCAACTCTCTGTAACAGAGAAGATAACATAAAATGTATTGATCCCTCGTAATTTTACCATTTTATGGGCTGTTTTAGATAGTGGTGCTGCTTTCAGTAAAGAAATTTTTGCTATTTTTTACTTAATGTTGCTATTAAAGCAATAAATCCCCCAACCTGATCCGGGGCCAAGGACTGGCTAGCGTCTTCTGCGTATGCGCGATAGTTGTAACAGTTAATTTTATAGAAGTGTTAAGATTAATTTATATCATGATTAGTTAAAAAAGGGAGACATAATAATGATTACCCAACTGTGTAAAAAAATTAGTATTTCAAATTCGATTGGAGGTGATAATTAAAAACAGCATACACAAAGGAGAAACTTTTTGAATAAATATCGTTTACAAGCAGTTGTTTTTGTATTAGTCGCGTTTATGTCAGGATGTAACGAATTTATGGTGGTAGGAATTTTACCCGATATTGCAACCCATTTGAATGTGTCAATTGCGATGGTTGGATACTTGGTTACAATATTTGCAACTACTTATGCAATTAGCACACCAATTGTTACTATTTTGACAAGCAAATGTAATCGTTACAAAACAATACTGACATTAATGGGAATATTCCTGATTGGCAATACACTAAGTGGTCTGGCAACAAGTTATTGGATAATGATAGTATCACGAATAATTACGGCTAGTGTTTCAGGTGCAATTATTTCAATCATCATGATAGTCGCAAATCAAATCGCACCCGAGAAAAAAAGGGCTAATTTGATTTCGTGGATCTATGCAGGCTTTAGCATTGCGTCTGTCATTGGCATCCCAGTTGGAACCACTATTAGTACTCGCTTTGGTTGGCGCTACTCATTTTTCGCTGTGTCAATTATCTCGATGATTACTATCTTATTTTTAATTTGGTTATTGCCCCGCCATGTCAATCAGGTTCAGGGCACTATCTTAAATCAACTAACGCTACTAAAGGATTCACGAATATACATCGCAATTGGGGTTGTTTTGTTTACTGCTGCAACTCAGTATAGCTATTACACCTATATTCGACCATTGCTGACCACAGTACTAGGCTTTAACATTCAAAACTTAAACTTGTTACTCTTTGCCTTGGGAATTGCCAGTATCATTAGCAACCGGTTTTCAGGCACAATTGCTACGCGGGGCGGCCTAAAGCTAATGCCCAAGTACTATGTAGCGGATGTGGTAATCTTAATTTTATTACCCGCAGCGTTCATGAATAAATTCACTGGATTTATTATGCTGATGATCATTACAATGCTAATCACATTGTTTAGTGCGTCAATGCAACTTCATTTCTTAGATGTTGCAGAGCAGGATTATCCACAGTCAACGCTATTAGCTTCATCTTTGAGCTCGATTTTCTTCAACTTTGGAACTTCGTTAGGTTCTGCTACTTCGTCATTTCTAGTGGCGACTGTTAGTGTTCATGTTATTAGCTTTGGTGCCGCACTGTATGCACTAATCGCGTTAACTCTGCTTGTCCTGTTAAACAGGAACATTGCACAGCGACAGCAATCAATTGATAAACATCATAACGATACAGGAATATAAACCAAATAAGATGCGGCTGTGACGTAACTGACCACTATAAGGAAAAATAAGGCATGAAACCGCAGTTTCGTGCCTTATTTTTTACCTAACCGAACGTTTCCAGTATTAAATTCGATTTTATGAACGACAATTATTTTCAACAGTTTCTAACCGAAATCTTGCAACACGCCGAAAAACAGGGGGACTTAAAGACGCCCCTTGCCAACTTCCGGCGGCAACCAAGGGACAACCCTACTTTCCTACATTTTGAGCGAACGGCCCTACGACGAAACCGCGTCGTGACCCATTAATCCAAAGGACCGCATCACCATTAGATTCGTTCGTCTAATGGTAATGCGGTCCTTTTTCTATAAAGACGCTATTTTTTCGCTTAACAAACAAAATTTAAGAATGGTCACCCTGCACGCATGGCACTACTGTAAAGTTTACTTTTAGAATCATCACCTAATAAATTTTCTCAGTGAGGTGAGTTTGATGCTACTATCTAAAAAGTTAACGGTTTTAAACATCATCATCCTCGGCCTAATCTGGCTACTGCAGTTGGTTGCTTGGCAGACACACCAAACGTCAATTAGACCAACATCCCTGCTGGTAAGTCTGACTATCATTTACTTGCTCAGTTGCTGTTTACCTCTGCACTTGAAAAGCTGGCTCAATGCGACCATTCCAGTCGGATTACGTCACGATTTACACGTCACGTTTCTAACGTATAACTTCTTATTACTCGTCATCCCCGGCGCTTTTAGCGATGCCAATATCAACGGTCGCAATACCGCAATCGGCATCATGCTTGCCGTTGTCAGTCTCCCTTTTGCTTACTTACCCAACCACCGCATTTTGGGCCCACAAATGACGGCCCCCCGAGCAAACGAAAATTGGCGGCGTACCGTACGCTTAGGGGGCAAAATCGGTTGGCTGGTTGGCACCCTGAGTTTCGTACTGGGGATACTGAGCGAGTTTGCCTTTCTAGTCACCCTTTCGACCGGCTTCATCGTCCTATGTACCGGCATGCTGGGCTACTTAACCTATTTGAATCACCACCGTCGCCAATGAATCAGGCCTACGATTTAACTGTCAGATGGCGTGACCAGGTCATTCCGAGTAACGATAGAACCGCCGTCTCAATCATCGTGACTTGAAAGCCACTCGCAAACGACTGTCCTGATAACTGGTAAAAGCTGACGACGGCGATCGCCGTTCCTGTCGCTCCACCTAGTAAACGGAAAACATTATAAATACCCGCAGCTTTGCCGATTGCCGGACGTGGCACCGATCCAATAACGGCTTTTTGCAGCGCCGGCCCCGACATGGACAACCCGACGCCCGCTAACATTAGCGGTAAGACTAACCACGCGTACGATTTTCCCACAAAACCGGCAATGAGCAAATAGCCGATGCCTTGAAACAGTAGGCCTAACGTGGCAATGCGCCGTTCCCCAAACCGATCGACCGCTTGGCCAGCAAACGGCGCCACGACAACCAACGTTCCCGTCCAGGGCAAAAGTTCCAAGCCCGCGGTTAATGCAGTTGCGCCTTGGCGTGCTTGCAAATATTGGGGCAAGAAGAAAACGACCCCGTACATCGACCCGTAAAGACAGGCCGTAGCCAAGTTGCCACCCGTAAAGGCTTTTTCACGGAAAAAGATCAGGGGAATCATCGGCAACGCTTCGTGGGCTTGGCGATAAATAAACCAGCCCCCGCCTGCCAGACTAATTAGCCCAATTAATAACGGCCACTTGAGTTGGTCGAGTCCCGAACCACTGGTGGTCGCCGACAACGCCCAAATCAGGCCCGTCGACACGCCAATCATCAACCCATTATCAATCAGATTAATCGGTTCACTTTGACCACGGCTTTCTGGTAAGTAACGGCCGGATAAGAAAATTGCTAGTAATCCAATCGGCACGTTGATCCAAAAAATCCACTGCCAAGTAAACTGGGCGACGATCAGCCCTCCAAGTGATGGACCAACGATCAAGGCCAATCCCCCGATGCCACTCCAAATTCCTAGCGCCCGGCCACGTTGACTAGCTGGTACCGTATTGGTCAAAATCGCCATTGACATCGGTGTCATAACGGAGGCACCCAGTCCCTCAACAATGCGTGCCAAGATAAGACCGTTGATGTTAGTTGCTAATGCACAAAACACGGACCCCAGTGTAAAAACGGCCAGCCCTAAACTATAAATCCGCCGGCGCCCCCAGCGTTCACCTAGTGTCACCCCAACTAGCAGAACCGCCGCAATGGTAATGTTATACGCGTTTAAGGCCCATTGGAGCGACCTGACCGAAATTTGAAACTCCGTTCGAATTGCCGTTGAAGCCGTTGTCACGATCATCGCATCCATCATCGCCATAAAAAATCCCAGCGACGTTAGCGACAGGACCCATTTAGGCTGGTTAGTGTCACTTACAACTGCCATTTTAATTTCCCCCTAGTGTCAAATATAGTTCAAATATCTTTGAACTATATAACCATATCATTCCAGTAATTCACTGACAAGCTTCAACCTAAAAAAGAGCAACCCTAAATTGGGCTACTCTTTACTGGTCTATTGCGCTATAAGTTTTGCCAGAAATGGGTTAGATAACGGTCAAAAGTCGACTGGTCTAGCGCCACGTATTTTTCACGGGCATCTTTACGAGCGGTTATCAAACCAGCCGCCTGCAAAATTTTAAAGTGATACGACCCCGAAGTCTTACCAATGTGCATGGCACGATCCACTTCACCACAAGAGACTTCGTGGTCAAGCTGATTCAAGTAACGAATAATTTCTAACCGCGTCGGGTCCGCTAACGCTTTAAAAATTTTGACTTGCGCTTCAATTGTCTCAGTTTGTTTTGTCATACTTCTCATCCTACTAAAATTAGCCGTTTAAGCAAGTTTTTTCGACTTGAAGTTTCGGTTTCTATCCTTACTATCGGCCACATCCCTAGTGTTGCAGTTCATTCAGCAATAGTTTCGCCACTGCCCGTACGGAAAATGGATTTTGGCCCGTTAATACCCGACCATCTTTAACCGCGTATTCGCTGTAAAAACGCTTCTTCATAAAGTGCGCGCCGTGAGCTTCAGCGACCTGCTGATTCAAAAACGGGACGACCGACTTCTTCCCAGCAATTCTTTCTTCAGCCGTCGTAAAACCGGTAATCTGCTTACCCGCAATCAGGTACTTTCCCTGCGCGTCTTTTAAATTCAACAACCCGGCAATTCCGTGACACACCGAGCTAATGTAGCCGCCGTTATCATAGATTGCCATGGCTAGGCGTTGCAAGTTAGGGTCATCTGGAAAATCCCACATGACCCCGTGACCGCCCGTGTAGTAAATAGCAGCATAATCACCGGGGGTTACTTGATCTGGTCGCAACGTATTCTTCAACGCCCGTTCAATAAAATCGGGATCTTCATAAATGCGCATAATCGCATCGTCCGTATACTTCATGCTCCGCGGATCTAGCGGAACGAATCCGCCCTTAGGACTCACGTAATCAACCGCGATCCCTGCCTGATTCATTTCATCCACAAACTCAGCCGCTTCGCCTAACCACAAACCGGTCGGGTCCGTTGTTCCTTGATAGCGCGTCACGTTCGTTTCAACTAACAATACTTTTTTCATTGTTTGCTCATCGCTCCCATTCTAGCGTCGTCGTATCCTGCACGAGGAAGTTACCTTGTAAATTTTAATTCGTTACAGTCGACCATACCAACCCTCTGTTCAATATTGTAAACTATCCGATGCCTTAGTGGTCAACCAAAGTCCCTTGGAAATTCAACCTCTTAAAACGGCCACATCAAAAAAGCACCCCCAATCACCTCTTACTAGGAGTTGATCAGGGGTACTTCAATTTTTAAGCCTAATTGGTTTTACTAATCAGTTCCATGGCTGCGTCGTACGCTTTGTCATTGTCACTAATCTTGGTTGCGAGTTCCGTTTCAATCTTGGATAACGTCTGCTTATCGACTTTGCCGGTAGTTGTCAGCTTAGCGTGTTTCTGATAAGCCTTGACCGCCGTCGTCGTTGAAGGCCCAAAGTAGCCGTTTGCGCTACCCTTAAAGTAGCCTAACGCTTTCAAGTATTGCTGGAACGTCTTGACGTTCGGGTTAACTTTGTCAGCGGCTAAGTCACTCAACTTGCTGACAATCGTCAAACTAGCGTAGCTTGGTTCGTCTGCCTTAACGTCGGGAGTTAAGCCCTTCTTGTTGATCCAAGTGCCATTTGGCGTTAACCATTTAGCGACCGTGATCTTCATTTCAGTCTTATCACTGAACGAAGTGACCGTCTGAACGGTTCCCTTACCGTAAGACTTAGAGCCAACGAGCTTTACGCCAGCGGACTGGTGCAAGGCTGCGGAGAAGATTTCAGCGGCTGAAGCACTCCCACCGTCAATCAAGACGGTCGTAGGCTTCGTTTCCTTAAAGCCCCCATCGTACTTCTTGCCAGCAACGTATTTTTCAGCGGCACCATCACGTTCTTGAACTTGCATGATGGTTTTGCCGTCCTTAATAAAGATGGACGCCATCTTCAACGCCGCGGTCATCAAACCACCAGGGTTGCCCCGCATATCAATGACTAACTTCTTAGCACCCTTCTTATCAAGTGCCTTCAACGCTGTCTTGAATTCCTTAGCGGTATCCGTTGAGAAGGTTGAGACGGTCACGTACCCGATTTTCTTTTTACCACCGACCATTTTATAGTTAACGGTCGTCACAGGAATCTTGGCCCGTTTCAACGTGACGTCAAAAGTGGACGTGCCCCGCTGAATCGTCAACTTAACCTTGGTGCCAACCTTGCCGCGCATCATGTTCACGGCTTCAGTCAATGTCTTACCAGCAACCGACTTCCCATCGACCGCTTTAATCACGTCTTTCGGCTTTAAGCCGGCCTTTTTAGCTGGGGTCTTAGCGATTGGTGAGATGATCTGAACGTAGCTCCCAGATTTTTGCACCTGAGCACCAATCCCAGAAAACGAACTGTCAATCGTATCGTTCAAGCTCTCCGTCTCACTCTTATCCATGTATTCAGAGAACTTGTCGCCAAGCGAGTTGACCATCCCGTTAATCGCACCGTTAGCCAATTTATTCGCATTGACTGGTTGATAGTAGTTTTCACTGATGGTCGAATACACTGACTGGATCTTCTTCATGGCCTGATTGGTCTGTTGCATGTTACTCAGTTGCTGATTAACGACCCGACCAATGAACCAATACGTGCCGCCAACCCCAATTGCGAGGGCGGCCACGATTGAAATGATGTAAGTCCATAGACCCACGCGCCGTTTTTGACGGGGGGCCTTCTTTTTGATATGCGGATTAGTTGGTTGCTTCTCCGCGTCCGTGTGCTGCTTTGGTTCCTCTGGCATACCGAACTTCCTCTTTCCTACGAATTAAGCTTAGGCTTCGCTAGCTAAATACGCCTGCCACGCTTCGTCAAAAATCGTCATCGTTGGCAAGTAGCCCGCATTGAGTTCCAAGTACTGCGAAACTTCGTGAAAATCCTGGCTTTGCTTCGGAAACGACTGATCGAAAAACGCGTTGTTAGCAAATTCAGCTACCGATGCGGTACTGTCTGGATTGCGTTGCGTCATTAAATATTGATAAAACGTTTTATGCATGCTGCCCCCTAATTACTGCTACTTGGAATGTGCATTTCAAATTTGAACTGGTTATTCTTCAAGTCGACTTGATCGACGCTGTAGCGAACATCGTGCTTACCGACTAGCTTGTTCAAATATAAATTAATGGTTTTGGTCTTCGCACTCAGCTTGACCCAACTTGGAATCTTGTAATTATTATTAATGTAATTGATCACAAAACTGATTGGGATCGACATCGTTCCCACGGATAACTTTGTCGCCTTCAACGAAATGTTTCCATCGTCAATGACACTTGGTTGCATCGTAATGACAAACGAAACATTTTGCCCCAGAACCTTGGTAATCCCAAGTAAGTAGGCTGCGTCTTCACGAACGACGAAGCGGTACTTCATATCCTGGCCCTTTTGAAGGTCCGCTAAGTAGTAACTCGCTAAGGCGTTCAGCTGTTGCCGGTTCATTTCAATCGGCACACTAGCTGCGTCGGAACGACTCGTCTTAGTAAGGGTCGTTGCTTCGTCAGACGAGCGCAGCATTTGCGTGCCCATGTAAGCACCCGTCCCAACGACTAGCGCAATTAAAATGATTGCGACCCATTTCCAAGGGTTAAACGGCCCCTTTGGTTTCGGCGTTTTAACCCGGGGCGTCGCGGTTGCTTTACTACGTTGTGCTTCCCGCATTGACATAACCTCCTTATTTCTTTAATAACCAGCTATTATGTGCCAGCATGGTTTGATAAAGTTTATTTGTAAAGATTCGGTAACCCTTCTTGTTAGGGTGGAAATTATCACTCTTAGAAATCAAATTGTTCGTCTTGCTTTCGGCCGACAAGGCGTTCGTAATAGCCGAGGTACTAGTTAAACTCGTTAACGTCGTATCGGAAGCCGCCTTTTTAAGCTTACTAATCTCCGCTGCAGTCTTGTACTGCCCGTGTGACATGGCCGTATTGATATCCATGAAATAGGCGTGGTTATACTGGCTGACCGTCGTCTTAGTCTGGTCGTTCCACTGACTGACATATTGATCGATCGAGGTGACATTTGGAAAGTTCACATAAACTGGATTATAGATGCTAAAAACGAACAGTGACGCTGATTTATTCAAACTTTGCAGTTTATTAAACAACGTCGTCAATTTCTTTGCATAGACCGTTTGGGCTTTCGCCACGGTCGCATTGTTTTTCGATGTATTGTTAGACGTAATCGAGCCTTCAAGCGTCTGTAACAAGTCGTTGCCACCAACCGTGACCGTAATCACATCAGCGTGAGCAATTTTTTGTTGTAACGTTTTGGACTTGTTGATGCGCGCTAAAATCTGATCACTACGGTCGCCAGACTTACCGGCATTAGTCGCTGACACTTTCAAGTGCTGCTTACTGGTTAAGGTCTGCTTGATCTGACCCACGTAGCCGCCTTCCGCTTCATCACCGACCCCTTCGGTCAATGAATCACCGACCGCAACGAGTTGAATCGAGCGCTTGTGTGGTGTTGCTTGACTGGCCGTTTTACTTGTCTTATTGGTTGGCGACTTGGCCGTAGACTGGGGGTGCATTAAATAGTTGACCCCGAAAAAGACGGCTCCAGCCAACACCGCAACGATTAGGACGACTTTTACGGTTTCCCAAATTTTTGACATTGGCAAAATCCCTCTCAATTGAAATTTTCAGATTTATATTAAATGACTACATGCTATACATTAAAGTAACACTGGTCCGACATTACTTATCCTAAATAAATTGATTAAAACCCATTTAGCCGCAGGGTGAGCATGATGAACTTGCTGTGTGAGTGGTGTTAAAACGGTGCTTTTCCGTTTTTTACAGCACCGACGTCTTGGAAGACGTGAACTCTCGGCTTCCAAGCGAGGGGCAAGACGGGCCTCAGGCTTGGACCGGTCGTCACAGCAGGTGAAATCATGATCAACCGCAGGCGGGTAAGTAAACCCACTTTAACTGATAAGAAAAAGGGGCGCTACTTGGCGTCCCCCTTGTTTTTTAAGCTGGTGTTTGCGTGTGGTATTCCACGGCAAAGGCCCCGGGGCCACCATGCGTTGCAATGATTGGCACCGTCGGTTGGACACTGACCTTGAGGCTTGGTAACGCAGCCTGCAAGCGGGCTTTGTATTCTTCAACCCGTTCAGTTGCGCCTACGTGCGAAATCGCGACTTCAACCACGTTAGGCGTAGCGATAATGTCGTCGAGCACTTTGTCAAAGAATTTATTGATAGCTTTAACGCCCCGGCCCTTCATCTTCACATCTAAGTCCCCGTTGTCGACTTCAAGGGCAATCTTGACGTTCAATAAGGTACTGATGGCACCGGTCAAACGACTGATCCGCCCACCGGCTACTAAGTTATTTAAAGTCATCACGCCCATGAACAACTTGGTGTGTTCCTGGGTCGTATGCACGGCGTCGATAACGGCTTGTTTATCCGCTCCGGCCTGTGCGAGTTTTGCGGCCGTCACAACTTGAAATGACATTGCCCGGTCCGTTGTTTTAGCGTCAATCACCGTGACGTCGGTTTTTGAAATTGACGCTGCTTGTTCAGCCGTGTGAACCGTTCCCGAAATTGCTTCGAGCATGTTGATGCAAACGACACTACTGCCATCCGCACCCAACTTATCGAAAGTTTCAATAAACGTTCCCAACGCTGGTTGACTCGTCTTTGGCAACGATTTAGCAGTTGCCATCTTGCTAATGAATTCTTCACGCGTGATCGTTTCGTCTTCCACGTAAATAGTGCCATCGATCATGACGGTTAACGGAATCACGGTAATATCGTACTTTTGAACCTCTTCGTCCGTTAAATTTGCCGAAGAATCGGTCACAATCTTGATTTTCGTCATACTTTGCCACGCTTTCTTATGGTTGTAAAGGTTCTCCAACCGTTTCAATAAATTAATGCTTTTAGTATAGCAGAAATAACCATTAGTTTCACTGTTCGAACCGAATTAACGCCGGCTAAAATTGTCAAAACTGAACGGATACCGATTTTTTTCATCAACGGCGCCAGCCACGTGCTCGTCTAAGCGCCACTGCTGATAATCGACCGCTGGCATCCACGTATCACCGGTAAAAGCGTGCGCAATTTGCGTGCGGTATAAGCGCTGTGCAATTGGCAAGACGGCTTCAAAAACATTGGCCCCACCAATCACAAAGAGTAACGCTTGGGGATGCTGAGCATCCAATGCTTGTAGCTCTTCTAAGCTAGCTAGTTGGTGGACGCCCGTCGGTAAAGCTAGCGTCTGGCGCGACAACACCCAGTTTGTCCGGTTAGGCAGTGGCCGCTTAAACCCAGCAAAGGTTTTTCGTCCCATAACCACGTCATGACCCGTCGTTAACGTCTTGAAGTGGTGCATATCCGCTGGCAAATGCCACGGCAACTGACCGTCCGCTCCGATTAACCCATTTTGGTCCTCAGCCCAGATTAGTGCAATCATTGTGTTCCTCCTCGTTAAGCAACCGTTAAAACCAGTTGCCGTTTGCGATTATCCGCTCTAAATGATTTAGTTAGCCAGTTACCCTAAATTGCGACTGGCGCCTTAATTGCGGGCGCCGGATCATACCCCGTTAACTTAATATCACTCATCTGATAGTCAAAGATACTGTCATGCGCGCCACTAAGCACTAATTGGGGCGCCGGTTTTGGCTGTCGTTGCAGCTGTTCCTTGATCTGCGAGACGTGGTTCGTGTAAATGTGGGCATCCCCCAGCGTATGCACGAACGTCCCAACTTGCAGGCCACATTCCTTTGCAATTAAGTTCGTCAACAGCGCGTAGCTGGCAATGTTGAACGGCACGCCCAAGAAGACGTCCCCCGAGCGTTGGTACAGTTGACAGGAGAGCTTGCCGTCAGCAACGTAAAATTGGAACAGCGTGTGACACGGCGGTAACGCCATGCTCGGCACGTCTTCCGGATTCCAAGCAGAGACGATCAACCGGCGTGAGTCCGGCGTCTTTTTAATCATATCGATGACGTTTGCAATCTGATCAATCGTTTCGCCGTTCCGGGTCTGCCAGTGACGCCACTGCGCTCCGTAGACGTCACCTAAGTTGCCAAACTTGCCCGCAAAGTCGTCGTCGTTTAAAATACGATCGTCAAATTCTTGCATCGTGGCCTTATAAACGGGCGCAAAGTCCGCATCATCTAACCGGCGATGCTCAAAGTCCGTCATATCCGGACCGCTGTATGCTGGTGAACTGACCCAGTTTTTAAAGGCCCATTCATCCCAAATATGATTATGATGCTGCAGCAAGTACTGAATATTAGTATCGCCATGTAAAAACCATAATAACTCGCTTTTGATCAAACCAAATGGAACCTTCTTAGTCGTTAGTAACGGGAATCCTTTCGATAAGTCAAACCGCATTTGGTAACCAAAAATGCTGTAAGTCCCGGTCCCAGTACGGTCATCTTTGTAGGTTCCTTGGTCTAAAATTGTTTGGGCCAGTTGTAAATAGCTATCTTCTAACATACGTACGACTCCCTTCAGGCTTCGGCGAACTGGCTGAGATAATCCCAGCGGTCCATCTTGGTATCAATTTCCTGCTCAGTTTTAGTCAATTCTTTTTGTAAATCAGCCAGCTTACCATAATCACTCGCATTGTCCGCCATCGCTTGTTCAATCTCGGACTTATGGCCATCCAGCTTTTCAATCACACCTTCAATTTTTTCGTACTCCAATTGTTCGGCGTAAGTCAGTTTAACTTTTTCCTTAGGCTTAGCATCAGCCGCTTCATCGGTCTTGACCGCTGACTTTGTTTTAGTCCCAGTCGTCGTCTGATTTTCCGCCTGTTTTTGCTCCTTTAGGTAACTAGAGAAGCGCCCAGCATAGCGTTCAATCTGGCCGTGGCCATCAAAGATCAGCAGTTTAGTCCCAACCTTATCCAAGAAGTACCGGTCATGAGAAACGGTAATGACGGTCCCCGCAAAGTCACTCAGGTAATTTTCCAGCACCGTCAAAGTTCCAATGTCTAAGTCATTCGTAGGTTCGTCTAACAGTAAGACGTTGGGCTGTTGCATCAAGAGCTTTAGTAAGTAAAGCCGCCGTTGCTCACCACCCGACAACTTACGGATCAAAGTCCCGTGCATTGAACGTGGAAAGAGAAATTCTTCAAGTAGTTCGGTCACAGAAACGTGTTCACCCTGCTTGTTGAGTACCGTTTCACCGACGTCTTGCAAGTAATTGATGATCCGCTTATCGCCCGGAATCGGTTCCGTTTGTTGGGTATAGTAGGCCATCTTGACGGTCTCACCAATGGTCACCGTTCCCGAGTCTAAAGGCAGCCGACCCGCAATCACGTTCAACAGGCTGGACTTACCAGCCCCGTTGATTCCAGTGATTCCAATGCGGTCGTTTGCTTGAATCAACATTGAAAAGTCATTCAGAATCGATTGACCGTCAAACGCTAAACTAGCGTCCTTTAATTCAATCACCTTTTTACCTAAACGCTGTTGACCTAATGAAATATCAACGTTGCCGTCAACTTGTAACGTATTCAAATTATCTTTTAAATCGTTAAACCGGTTGATCCGCCCCTGTTGTTTCGTGCTCCGAGCCGGTGCTCCCGCACGCATCCATGCGAGTTCCTTTTTATAGAGCTGTTGTTGTTTATGTTCAGCGGTCACGTCACGTGATACCCGTTCAGCCTTAGCTTGCACGAAATCTTGATAGTTCCCCGTGTACTTGTAAAGTTCGCCAAACGACAATTCAAACATTTGGTTCGCCACTTGGTCTAAGAAGTAACGGTCATGGGTTACGACGATTAACGCACCCTTATAGGACGACAAATATGACTCTAACCATTCAATTGAATCAAAGTCCAAATGGTTGGTCGGTTCATCCAATAATAACAAATCGGGGGCTTGAATTAACACTTGTGCGAGCCCAACCCGCTTTTGTTGCCCCCCGGACATTTGTTTGACGACCTGCGTTAAGTCCGTAATGTGTAACTGCGTTAAAATCGTTTTAACGTCACTTTCAGCCGTCCACGCATCTTCTTGGTTCATCCGGTCTTCAGCGTCAACGTAAGCTTGCTGGGTCGCCGGATCTTCCGGTGCCTTCGCGTACGCAGCCAACGTTTGTTCGTAGTGTCGAATCGTCCGGAAAATCTTTTGACTCCCGGCTAATACGGCGTCAATCACCGTTAAATCTTGATTCAACTCCGGCTTTTGTTTTAAATAGCCGATTGTATAATTTTTAGGTTTGACTAATTCGCCTGCTTCTGGCGCCGTGACGCCAGCCAAAACGTCCAGTAAGTTCGTCTTGCCAGATCCATTCACACCAATAACACCGATCCGGTCATGTTCATTCACGATAAACGAAATATCTTGAAATAACGTCTTCTCACCATAAGTTCGGGTCAGATGTTCTGCTCTTAAAGTTTGCATATTCTACGATCCACCCTTTTTAATCATTAAATTCTATCTTAGCTAGAAATGCGCAAAAACTCAACCGCCAATGCTCAGCTAACGGTCAGATGTTTAATCACAAGCATAAAAAATGATGTTTCAGAAATTAGCTGATTTCTGAAACATCATTGATAAGTTTGCTGACAAACTCAGTTAAATTTTATTGGTTTGGTTCCGTATATTGACCACCGTAAATGTCAACAACCGTCCGGTCAGAATCAACGACTAAGTGTAACTTGCCGTCGTTAGAAATCGAACTGGTTTGATAAACGTTATCGATACCGTCAATATCCTTTGGCTTAAATGGCAGGTAGATTTGTTCAGTTGGCCGTTCATCGCCAAATAAAATATCAATTTTTTCAATGTCTTGATAGTGAGTGACCCGTTCAAACATCCCACTCGTTACGGATGAAAGTTGCGTCGTATTAGGATCCACTGCATCTGCATCCGGTGTAAATTCAGCTTTTAAGGACTTGCAAGGATGAATGATCGTCATTTTGCCACCCTTGATTCGCCCATAACTAGTTGTGACCCGACCGATCCACAAATCGGAGATGTCTTGGTGATGAACTTCCCAAGTGTCACCATTGCGGAAATAAAATTTCAGTGCTTCTAATGCCTGTTTCATTTCAATCACCTCATTGAATTAGTTTCACTTTAATCGTACCAGATTAATAGAAAATATCAATTGTTTTTTGAATCCGCTACCATCCGCGCAAAGTCAACCAATAACGTCGATTCATTTTTAACTTTTCCAGTGATTACTGCGTCCAAACAAGCAGCCAAAACCCGACCCATTTCTGGCCCCGGAGTGACCAATTGTAGCTTCAATAAGTCACCACCGTTAATCGCCAATTCGTGCTTGTTGTGAATCGGTAACGCTGCGTACGCCGCATCCAATTGTGACTGCGACTGACCAAAGCCCAGCATTGTCGCGACCTGATTGGCAGTTGTTAGCGCCGCTAAGCCAACGTCGAAGTTTTCACGACTAGTGAGCTGACCATTACGTTTCAACGCACTCAGCGCGCTTACAGCGGCCATCACGTGGTCAATCAACTCATTGCTCGTCTTCCAAGCTTTTAATAACCGCCGGACGTTTGCCGATTGGGGCGCTTGCCGCAACCAGGCTAACAACGTCCAAACACTTTCAACCGTCGGCAATTGCCAGGCTGGCAATGCCACTAGCTGCTCTAACGCTGATTTTTGGTCAGCCATTAATGGCATGTAGCGATAGAGTCCCGTTGCAAGTAGCGCCTGTAATCCCCGCACCGGCTTTTGACCAGTCAGTAACTTCTCCCATTCGACCCGCGTCCGCTCAACGGCAATCTTACTCAGTAAAGCGGCGTTGTCAGTGATTGCTTGCAGGGTCGCCGGTTCAATATCAAAATCTAGCTGGCTGGCAAACCGAACTGCGCGCATCATGCGTAGCGCGTCTTCATGGAACCGATCCTCCGCCACACCAACTGCTCGCAAGACACCCGCCTTCAAGTCAGCGAGACCGTCAAACAAGTCGATGACCTCACCATTAGGCTTCATCGCTAACGCGTTAATGGTAAAGTCTCGCCGTTTGAGATCTTCTTTTAACGACCGCACAAAGGTCACGGTATCGGGACGCCGAAAGTCTTGGTATCCGGATTCAGTCCGAAACGTGGTCGTTTCATAGCCGTTCCCGTGATCCAAGATCATGACCGTTCCGTGTTCGATCCCAGTATCGACCGTGCGTTTAAACAAGCCCTTTACTTCGGCCGGAAACGCACTCGTGGCAATGTCGACATCGTGTAAAGGTTTGCCCAGAATCGTATCCCGGACACAGCCCCCAACAAAATACGCTTCGTAGCCCGCGGCCTCGATCGTATCAAGAACCGGCTTAGCTGCTTGAAACTCTGCCGGTAATTGGGTCAAAATCATAGTAAGTTCTCCAAACCAACGAAGAGTTCATGGTACTGGTTAACTTTTTCAACGGCAACTTTGACACCGGTCATAAATGAAATCCGGTCAAAGGAATCTTGGCGAATCGTTAAGCCTTCACCAGGGCCACCAAACATGACTTCTTCATGGGCAACTAATCCTGGTAACCGCACCGCGTGAATCCGCATGCCTTCGTATTCAGCACCCCGGGCACCGGGAATGGTTTCAGTGGCATCTGGGTTACCTTGTTGCTTAGGTTTGCGTACTTCGGCAATCTTCTTGGCCGTACTGATGGCCGTCCCACTAGGTGAGTCGATTTTATCGTCGTGGTGCATTTCAATGATTTCAACATCTGGGAAGTACTTAGCCGCCTGTTGTGCAAATTGCATCAACAAGACTGCGCTAATCCCGAAGTTTGGCGCAATTAAGCCCCCAACCTTTTTCTCTTTTGCTAACGCTTGTAAGTCTTTGACTTGTTCGTCGGTCATCCCGGTCGTCCCAATAACGGGTGAAATACCGTGATTCAACGCAAACTTAGCGTTTTCATAAACTGCCGTTGGAATCGTAAAGTCGATCCATACCGTGGCATCCGTCTTGATTAGGTTTAGATCGTGAAATGCAGGAACGTCTTGACCCTTGAAACGGTCGTCTTCACCTAAATTTTGTTCTTGACTACGCGCATCGAAAACGCCCACCAATTCAAAATCTGGGTTGTCGATGACCATTTGTGCAGCGGTGCTGCCCATCCGACCTTTATAGCCGGCCACAATTACTTTTATCAAAATAATTCCTCCTCAAGGTTAAACTAATTATATTTTAGCAGACAATCTACGGTTACGGCAGATTAATCCCTTTCACAATAAAAATAGAGTGGGCCAAAAGGCGGTTAGTGTGCGAGCATTAACGTGAAAGCAGTGACTATTCCTGGTTTTGGAATAGTCACTGCTTTCGGGTTAAGCGGAACAAACTGCCTTTTGGATCACGTTTCAACAATAGTAATCGGAAAAGCCAACCAGAAAATTTTGGCTCTAGAATATTGGGTGTTGATGGATTTCCATCAACACCCAGTTTTTGTGTAAAATAAAAAGGACAAATCTCCTCAATGCACCACTAGCACCGACCAAAGTAAAAGTAAAGGCAAGTGAGAAAAGATGTCCCAAAACCATTTTATCGAAGATACTCTTCAAATTAAAGACCCAAATATTATTTGTACTGATATTGATAGTAGTGATCCAAGCAAACAGGTTGTTCACGCCAAACTGACCTATCCTTTAGAGAACTGCCCACTTTGTGGCCAGCCAGAAGTAGTACGTTTTGGGACTAATCTAATTAATGTCAGAATGCCCCCAGTCAAAGAACGGCCAATTATTTTAAAATTGCGTAAGCAACGTTATCGGTGTAAATCCTGTAAGCATACTTTTAGCGCACAAACATCATTAGTTAAACCGCATTGCCAGATATCAGAAGATACGAAGCAAATGATTATCT
>NZ_BTPW01000027.1:0-38003 GCF_036246185.1 Lactiplantibacillus paraxiangfangensis | reverse complement strand
CTTCAATTACATTGACCGGACAACACAAAGAAGCGGCTTCACCGCGGTAGAATACCGCGGCAAAGCCGCTTAGACAGAACTCGAAAATTATATTATTTCACCTGTCAACTTGACAGGGACTAGTACAAATAGTTGATATTTCGGAATGGCTTTCCTTTTTACTATGGTCGAAACGTGGGACAAAAGGCAATTTGTTCCGCTTAACCCAAAATCAGCGACCATTCCAAACCCAGGAATAATCGCTGATTTTACGTTAATGCTCACAAACTGACCGCCTTTTGGCACACTCTCATTGACTTAGTTATTTACCTTTGGATCGGTATACTCAGCGTGACGGCCACGCTTATCGTGTAACCCACTGAAGCCGCTAAAGCCTAGTTTAGTCGCTTTTTTCTCAGCGTCCGTGATATAGCGTAGCGTATCGCCCGCACGTTTTTCTCCGTAAACTTGCATCCATTGATGAAACCGTTCGTCCGATGCCGTCGTGATTGATTGCTCAACGCGGGCCCCGGTTGGTGTCAGTGATAGATACTTGATTCGGCGATCATGTGCATTGGTTGTTTGATCAATATACTTTAAGTCTAACAACACGTTGATTTGACGGGCAATTGCGCTCCGTGAAACCCGTTGTTGAGTCGCAATCTTCACCAGTGTCAGTGGTTCTTCGCTAGTGGCGATCATTCGCATGACGATATAAGCTTCAAACGTTATCTTGTACGGCCGCGTTGGTACCGACACAAAGTCCCCAATATATTTCAAAATGTGCATATAAGTCTCCACGAATTGTTCGTGGATCTCTGATTCAGTCATGTTACGTCCCCCCGCAAATTCTTTCCTAAAACGATTCTTTAAAGCCCGTGATTAATTGGCAGGCATAACCATTTACTATTAACACTACTCTACATTATTATAACCTAGAACTACTCTTTTACAACATTTTAATGTAATTATTCATCGTTTGCATCGATGTCGTTAAGCATTAATAAATTTTCGGAATAATTGATGAATTGGCGTAACTTGGCAGCCGTTCGTAAATTGATCCGGCCACTCTCTAACAAGTGTTGAACCCCCGCACGTTCAGCACCCAAACTTTTGATGCGTAAAGTTTGAAGCTGGCGCTCATAATCTGCCCGTGACAAGCTATGATCCGCCTTCGCACTTTCGATTCGATTACGATAATGGACAATCAGGTGATACAAGGCTTGACGATCGAATTGTTGTTCATTGACGTTCGTCTGCTTCAAATATTGAGACAGCGCTTTGATAGCTGCCTTGGACGCGACTCGCTGAATCTCTAACTGTTCAGCACGTAATTTGTCGCTATCTGCTGGCGATAACCAGAGACGTAGATCTTGCATCCACCGATAGACCAGTACGCGGAGTGACCGCAACGTTGGTAGGCCCGCGCGATGCGTCGCCCGTTCTAGGCGCTGCTCACGGTGGTCAATTCGCCGTAAATAGGCCTGTGCCGCTAATTTAGACGTTTCTTTATTAGCCAGCATCTCTTCAACAGCCTGACGTTCACCCGTCAAAGCAACTAATCGTAACTGCATCTCATCAGTCAGCATCGGGGCCAACTGGTCAGCAGTTTGCGACGCCACTTCTAACCTACGAATCTGGAATTGTTGATCAAGGATCAAATCATAAGCCGCGCGTTGATTTTCCGGTCGGCGGTGTTCTTCAATATTTTGAACCGCCAACTGTAAAACGTAGATTCGGGCTTGTTTATAATCAATTTGATCCGGCTGATCACCCGCGTCTTCGTCAGGTTCATCAGGGCCGTTTGCTAACACCGCATCGTCGTCATCTAAGCTAGACCCCCGCGTCATAAAAGGTAACGAGCGGGAAGCCATTAACGGCAAAATTCCGGCGGCAGCCACCAGACTCACAATGATCACGCCGGCCGCAATGAACAGCACTAAGGCCCGTTCTGGAAAAGCGCCCCCACTCGCAATCACCGTTGGAATCGTAAAGACCCCGGCCATCGTGATGGCGCCCCGAACCCCGGATAGCCCGGACAAAGTGGCAATTCGGAGACTAGGCTTCGATTTATCATGGTCACGTAACCAGTTAAATAACATGTACACGTAGGTCCACGCAACCCGGATCAAAAGTAAAATCGCCCACACGATCAACACATCAAAAATGGCGTGGAACGTGTTAGTGTGTGACCCTTTGATCGTTGCTTGGGTCGCAACGGGCAGTTCAATTCCTAGGATCAAGAAGACGATCCCGTTCAATAAGTAAACGATAACGTTCCATACTTTTTCGGTGACTAACCGTAATTCCGGTGTATCTTCGTCGGCGTGTGAATTTTGAATATGTGACAAAACGCCCGCCGCAACGACGGCAACCACGCCGGAAGCGTGAAACCATTCTTCAGCGACAAAGTAAATGGCAAACGGCGTTAAGATCTGCAATACCACGTTAAACACCGTATCATTGATCCCTTCCCGCCGTAAAATATCACGTACGACCTGGATCAAAGTAATTAACGCTAACCCCACGGCTAGTCCCACTAAACTAATGTAGAAGAAGTCGCCCACGGCTTGGCTCAAGACAAAGCTACCAGTGACGGCCGCGGCTAACGCGTACTTGAATCCAATCAGCCCGCTGGCATCGTTGATCAAACTTTCACCACTAACTAAGTGCAAGATTTCTTTCGGGAGTTTAACCCCTTCTGAAATCGATTGGACTGCCACTGGATCGGTTGGCGACAAAATAGCGGCCAGCGCGATACTAACGGCTAGTGGAATTGACGGAATTAAAACGTGAATTAAAAATCCGCCTAAAATCGTTGTAATAAAGACGAGTACGATTGCATTGGCAAAAATCGCCCCGCGTAGTTCCCATAATTCCTGTTTTGGAAATTGGCGGCCATCGTTATACAGCATCGGTGCAATGAAAACCAGCATGAACCAGTCCGTTTGCAGGTTGACCTGTATATTTAGCAATAAAGCCACTCCTAGACCCAGCCCGACTTGAATTAAACTGACCGGGATTGCGACTAGATAGTGGCTCAACACGTTCGACAGCAGCACTAGACATGCCAATAAAATCACTAATTCTATAATCGGCACGTGGTTGCCCCCCTTGTTCAATTGACAAAAACTTACTTCGTGACGTCTTCTCCAATAATCCGAACTTCGGTTTGAAGGTGGACGCCAAACTTCTCAAAAACAACTTTTTGAACGTAATGGATCATATCCATATAGTCCGTAGCAGTTGCGTGGTCCACGTTAATAATAAAGCCCGCGTGCTTCTTTGACACTTCGGCGCCACCGATTCGATGCCCTTGTAGCCCGGCATCGTGAATCAGTTTACCCGTAAAGTATCCAGTTGGGCGCTTGAAGACACTCCCGCAAGATGGCCATTCTAAGGGTTGCTTAGCGGCCCGTAGCGTATTTAACTTGTCCATCTGGGCTTGAATCTTATCTTGTTTGCCGGGAGTTAGGGCAAACGTTGCGGTAACGACCGTATCATCGTAATCTTGAACCGTGCTGTGCCGGTACCCAAAGTTCAAATCAGCATTGGATAAAGTCTTCAGCTGGCCTTCGCGGGTCAAAACGGTTATTTCTTCAACGACTTCGCTAATTTCACCACCGTAAGCACCGGCGTTCATAAAGACCGCCCCACCGACACTTCCCGGAATTCCAGCGGCAAACTCGAGCCCTGAAAGACTAGCACGACACGCGGCCTTGGTCGTTTCAATCAGTGCCGCACCAGCTTCGGCTACCACGTGGTTCTCACTCGCATGAATCTGGTTCATCTTAGTAAGAATCATGGTCAAGCCACGGATACCGCCATCTTTGACGATCAAATTACTGGCGTTTCCAATCACCGTCAGCGGAATGTTTTCGGCATCGGCATATTCAATCAGCGTTTTAGCTTCACTGATGGACTTTGGAAACGCAACGTAATCAGCGGGACCGCCGGTTTTAGTGTTCGTATAATGACTAAGGGCTTCATTCTTTTTAATTTCAATGGCTGGAAAAGTGGCCAAGACATCTTTGGTCATGGTGGAAGTTCCTTTCATGTTTCATTAATAATTATTTAGGGTTAAAACTGCGCTGGCAGTCATCAAGTCAACCACCAATTGCGTCAGTCAATATCTAATTTTATCACTTTTTAACGGCTTAATAAATGACGACACACCGCATGACTAGTAATGGCAGACGTTGGGTCAACCGGGTTGACGCCGTGGGTGGTAACCGCGGTTAGAAACGCCCGGATCAAGGGTGCAAAGCCGCGTTTCTCTAGCGTTGGCTCCCAATCAGGAAAGGCCGTCGTCTGCGTTTGCGCCGTCTGATACTGTGTCAAAGTACTCAAATCATTAACCGTAACGCGGCCATGAATTGTTTGAACCGTCGCCTGTTCTAAGTTGACGCCGCCGTACATATTCGTGATGACTTGTAACTGTTCGTGACTCGTTTGTGCAGTGAGGTACCCCTGTCCTAAAGCGCCCGTATCCGTCTGTAAAATCCGACCATCCGTAGCTGCCAATGGTTCATCTAATAAAAATAGGCCAGTATCGACCGCGTGGATCATCAAATCAAACACCGCGGTCTCTGGAGCTTGGCCGCCCGTGGTGCGGACTTTTTCAACCGTAATCATCCGCTTATCAGGTAACGCTTTGAGTTGCTGATTAAGCGGGGCAAAGCGCCGGTTAAAGCCGCAGGTCAGCATCAAATGACGACTCGCCGCGAGATCATACAACGCCTGAACATCCTGCAAATCAGTCGCGACCGGTTTATCAACGTACACGTTGATCCTATTTTCTAAGAGCTGCCGAATAATCGATGCGTGGGTCGCGGTCGGCGTATGCACGAAGACGGCCGCCGGGTGGACCGCAATCAATTCATCCAAGTTAGCGTGCGTGTGCTGAAACCCGTACTGAGCCGCTAACTTTGCCCGCTTCTCCGGATTACGGGTCGTTAAGTGAAATTCATATTGATCTTGCATGCCAGCGAATACTGGTAGATACGCTTTTTGTGCGATATTCCCTAAACCAATAACCCCAATTTTTAACATGTCCGTTCCTCCATTTTCATCCCGCAAATGCGGTACAATAAACATATTATGGACTTCATAACGTCCACGACTTCTTTACGAAAGGTCTGAATCGCTCTTGAAACTTATTTCTTGGAATGTCAACGGTCTCCGAGCCGCGGTTAAACACGGCTTCGTCGACGCTTTTAACCAGTTGGACGCCGATTTTTTCTGCGTTCAGGAAACCAAATTGCAGGCAGGTCAAATTGACCTCGACCTTCCCGGTTACCACCAGTATTGGAACTATGCTGAACGCAAGGGATACTCAGGTACCGCAATTTTCACCAAACACGAGCCATTAAACGTCACGTACGGCATCGGCGTTCCCGAACACGATACGGAAGGCCGGGTCATAACACTAGAATACCCCGACTACTACGTTTTAACGTGCTACACCCCTAATTCCGGCGGTGAACTTAAGCGCCTCGATTACCGGCAAAGCTGGGAAGACGCCTTTTTAACTTACATCAATAACTTAAGCGCGCAGAAACCACTGATTTTCTGCGGGGACCTCAACGTCGCTCACGAAAACATTGATTTAAAAAACTGGCGGAGTAATCATCACAGTGCTGGCTTCACCGACGAAGAACGTGGTAAGTTCGATCGTTTGTTGGCGAATGGCTACACCGATACTTTCCGGCACTTCTACCCGGACCAAACTGAAATTTATTCTTGGTGGAGCTACCGGTTCCACGCGCGCGACAATAACTCGGGGTGGCGGATCGACTACTTTATCACGTCAAACCAGCTTGATGACCGGTTACTAAACGCGCGCATCTTAAACGATGTCTACGGTTCCGACCACTGCCCGGTTGAATTAGATATTCGCCTATAACCGAATCGCAAACTTGAAATCCAACCAATCCCTTAGTAGGATTAACTTAATTCTTTAGAAACGGTGGTGGCACCTTTGAACTTTGTCGCAATGGATTTTGAAACTGCGAATGCCAAACGGGACAGTGCTTGTTCCCTGGCGCTTACAATTGTCCGCAACAGTCAAGTCACGGATGAATTTTACACACTGATCAAGCCTGAAAGTGACTTTTTCTGGCGAAACGTTCAAATTCACGGCATTCACGAAGCCGACGTTGCTTCGGCGCCCAAGTTCCCAGAAGTATGGGACCACATCGCGCCGTTTTTCCAACGGGACCGGTTAGTGATTGCCCATAACGCGCCGTTTGATACCGGTGTGCTTCGCCAAACGTTGGCGCACTATGGCATCAGCGCGCCGGAGTACCTGTCCATGGACACGGTCAAAACGAGCAAGCGCTTCTACCCTGAACTTCCGAACCACAAATTAGATACGATGTGCGATGCACTTAACATCGAGCTTCAGCACCATCACAACGCCTTAGACGACAGCTTAGCTTGCGCTAATATCTTGCTAACTGAAGCCCAGCAGTTCGGCACTGAACAGCTTAAACCGTTCGTACGCGTCCAAGGCTAAACGATTTAAATGTCTGAAATTACTATCAACACCGCAATAACAATTTTAGCCGCTGCGCCGGACAGCCCTGGTTTGCTAAGGGGGACGGTCCCAGCCAAAGCTCGGTCTGGCACCTCAATTCAAAGCCGACAATTCACGTCTTTGAATCGCCCCGCAAGATTAGCGTAAGAATCGCCCGCTAATCTTGCCGACACAGCAACCAAAGCTGTCCGGCTCCGCTAGAAATAGTCTCACTATTGTTATTGCTATCGAATATTCGGAGGTTGTCACTGATAGCATCGGTCGTGAAGGTAGTGTTAGGCCGATGATTTTTTCGGCGTTACACCACGGACGGTCCGGGATAATTGCGTACTGTGCAATTATTCCGGGCGAGGGGCAAGACCGCATGCTATCAGTGACAACCGGATTAGGTTCTTAAATGATTGATACAACATTGCTCGAACCCTTTCAACCTTTTAGCTAGCTAACTTAAAAACGTGTGTCAAACTGCGATTATTTGCGATTTGACACACGTTTTTTATAAAATCAATTACACCGTAAAAGACGATTTAGACCGGCAAAGCCATGTCGATGGCGGGGACTTTTTCGCCCGTTGGATCGAGGACGTCGTACGGTTTCGGCGTGCGCTTCTCGAATCCCAGGTGTTCATAAAGACAAATAGCGCGCACGTTACGGAGTTGCACCGTCAAAACAAGTTGTTTTAAGGTACTGAAATCCTGTGCCCAGTTAATCAACTCTTCGACCAACGCGGCACCGAGACCCATCCCCCAAAATTCTTTAAGCACGGCGACACCAATCTCGCCCTCAGTAACAACTAAACCTTCCATTGCTTGGACTGTCCCGACACCAATTAAGCGCTGATCTAAGACCGCGACAAAAATCATGTTGGTCGTAGTTCGGGTAATTTGCTCAATTTGTTGTCGTTCTTCTCGCTCACTAATGGCACCCAAACCCTCATCCGCCGTAAAGGTGTTCGATTCATGGGACAGGTGCTTCAACAATTGTAACAACTTAGCAGCGTCTCCTGGCACTGCTGGTCGGACATCCACAACCTCTTCTGCCATGGTTGCTCACCCTTTCAATTGGTTCACAAGCTGATCATAGCGCGCCCCGTGCGGCGTTAACGTAATCGTACGACCATCATCAGTGGCTCCGTTACGTTCCAGCGCAATTCGCAAATACGTTGTCGGCAAAAGATCAGCAATAAATTCAGACCATTCCACAACGCTCACACCGTCACCATCAAAATATTCATCCAGTCCTAAGTCTTCCGCGCCGCCGTCTTCTAAACGATAGACATCCATATGATACAGTGGCAAACGCCCCTGATGATACTCGCGAATCAGGGTGAAGGTTGGACTTTTAACATTATTGGGAATTCCCAAACTCTTAGCTAGCCCCTTGGTAAAGGTCGTTTTGCCCGCACCCAGGTCGCCATCCAATAAAATCAAATCACCTGGCTGTACTAACTGACCAATCTGTTCACCCAGTTGCATCGTTTCTTCCGGGGACGTTACCGTCATCGAATTCATAAAATGTCCATCTCCTCATTTAACATACTGTTTTCATTATAAAAAAAACGGGCGAAACTTCAAAGTACAAGTCCTGAAGTTCCCCCGTTTTAAAATTGCTCTTACTTAATTTGGTTATGCTAATCCTTGCGCCGCTGTAATAATGGCGACTTTGTAGACGTCTTCTCCACTGGCACCCCGTGATAAATCGGAGACCGGCTTGTTCAAGCCTTGCAAAATTGGGCCGACCGCTTCAAAACCACCGAAGCGTTGGGCAATCTTGTAGCCGATGTTTCCTGCTTGTAATTCTGGGAAAACAAAGACGTTGGCGTGACCAGCAACTTTTGAACCAGGTGCCTTTTGTAAACCAACCTTTTCAACAAAGGCGGCGTCAAATTGAAGTTCACCATCGATGGCTAAGTCTGGTTCAGCAGCTTGGGCCTTCGCCGTTGCTTCTTGAACTTTGGTTACCATGTCGCCCTTAGCTGAACCCTTCGTTGAAAAGCTGAGCATTGCAACCTTAGGATCAATGTCAAAGATTTCAGCGGTGTGAGCACTTTGCGTTGCAATTTCGGCTAACGTATCTGCATCTGGGTCAATGTTAATGGCACAGTCCGCAAAGACGTAGCGTTCGTCACCTTTTTGCATAATGAACGCACCAGAAATCCGGTGTGAACCGGGCTTAGTCTTAATAATTTGTAAGGCTGGCCGCACCGTGTCACCAGTTGGATGAACGGCACCGGAAACCATCCCGTCAGCTTTGCCCATATAAACGAGCATCGTTCCAAAATAATTTTCATCTTCAAGCATCTTGGCCGCTTGCTCAGGGGTATTCTTACCCTTGCGCCGCTCTACCAATGAGTCCAGCATCGCCTGCTTGTCAGCAGCTGGATATGTAGCTGGGTCTAACACTTGAACACCGCTAAGGTCGGCTTTTAAGTCCTTAGCAACCGCTTGGACTTTGTCCGTAGCGCCTAAAACGATTGGTTTAACTAATCCATCCGCAGCAAGCCGTGCCGCAGCACCGACGATCCGGGGTTCCGTACCTTCGGGGAAAACAATGGTTTGATCTTTACCAGTAATTTTTTGTGCCAATGATGTAAATAGATCCATGAAATGACCCTCCAATAAAAAATTAATTTTTTATACTGACGTGTTCTGGAAGTTGCCAATTAATGGGCTGTTCGCCAAATGATTCTAACGCAATGTTAGTTTTGGAAAATGGTTTGGAACCAAAGAAGCCCCGGTAAGCGGATAGCGGGCTTGGATGTGGTGCTTGTAACACCACGTTCGTTTCCGTATTGATCAGCTTAATTTTGGAACGAGCTGCTTTGCCCCAGAGAATGAAGACTACCGGTGTTGGCCGTTCGGATAATTGATGAATCGCATAATCCGTCAACTGTTCCCAGCCCTTATTAGCATGCGAAAAGGCAATGCCATTTTGAACCGTAAGGACTGAGTTCAGTAGTAAAACGCCCTGTTTAGCCCAACTCTCTAGATAACCATGATTGACTGGCGTACAGCCAACGTCATCCTGTAGTTCTTTGTATATATTGACCAGTGATGGTGGTACCGCAACCCCGGGCAAAACGGAAAAGCTCAATCCGTGCGCCTGATTGGGACCGTGATACGGGTCCTGGCCTAAGATAACGACCTTTGTGTCGGCAAACGGCGTCCATTCAAAGGCTTGAAAAATATTATACATATCCGGATGAATATTTTTCGTCCGATATTCTTCTTTTAAAAATTCGTGCAGCTGATGGTAATAAGGCTCCTCAAATTGGGGCTCCAAAATGTCCCACCAGTCCGTATGAATAAACGCTTTCATCCTTAACACCTCTACATTATTGTAGCATACTAAAAACCGGTAATGATAATAATTCTGAATTCACTCCTAAACATGTTAAAATGTAACTATTAAGACAACTAAGGATGTGACAACATGATTTCGATTATCGCTTCTGACATGGACGGCACGTTATTAAACAACGAAATGACCGTTTCGGATTTTAATGCCGATGCTATCCGTCAAGCGCAGCAGCAAGGCGTCCACTTCATCGTTTCCACCGGTCGTCGCTACTCTGAAGCTCAACCACTCATGGCCGCTCAAGGGATTACCGCTCCCCTGATTACGTTAAATGGCGCAGAAGTTTACGATGCTTCTGGTAAAATGCTCGACATGGTTCCCATTACTAAGACCGTTTCGCGGGCTATTTTTCACACGTTAATTTCACGTGGCTATTATTTTGAAGTGGTTGGTAATGATGGTATTTACTCGAATAATAAAGCCAAGCGAATCGAACAAATTGCCCACCTACTGACCAATTTAAATCCGGATACGTCGTTTAAGATCGCCGTGACCTTAGCGTCGGCCCGTCTTGAATTGATGGATATTAACTACGTCGATAACTACGACGAATTACTTAATGACCCGACCAAGCACGTCATGAAAATCATTACGTTTAGTCAGGAAGGGCCAGCTAAGCTCAAACCATTAAGTGATGAATTATTAGCCAAGCATTCATCCTTAAAAATCACTTCATCTTCGCGCTCTAATATTGAAATCAATAATATCAATGCCCAAAAAGGCATCGCCGTTGAACGCTACGCCAACATGCTCAATACGCCAATGACCGATGTGATGGCCATTGGCGATAATAACAATGACGTTTCGATGCTCAAAGTTGCCGGTGTCAGCTATGCGATGGGTAACGGAACCAATGAAGTGAAACAGTTAGCCAACCGGGTGACCGATACCAATGTCAATGACGGGGTTGGTAAGGCTATTTTGGAAGTGCTCGCGCAACAATAGTTCACCGGGAAACGAGGGTTGAAAATGCGTAAATTATATTTCAGCCGCAATAGCTTTGCCAAGGGCGCACGGGTCGTTCGTGATGAACATAACCAGTCTCACTACTTACTCGTAGGTCGCTGGGGACGGCGTCAGGACGCGCTTAGTCTCTACGCTATCCGTGGCGAACTACTTGCTGAAATCCGACAGACCACACTCGGACTATTACCAAAGTTTGAGTTATATTATAATCGTCAAAACGTCGGCTCCATCAGTAAAACACTGGGCTTTTGGCATGAAATGATCTACGTGCGGAAGCTCCGTTGGATTATTATGGGAAGTCTCAATTCAGAAACGTACCGCGTTTATCACGGGACCGAATTGGTCATGACAATGCGCCCGGTTGTCACCAGTAATGGCGAAGCGTTTGAGTTAACCATTACTGAACATTCCACGGAACCGCTGTGCATTTGTATCGCAGCGATTCTCGACCATTGGCAAAAGCCAACAAATCGTTCCCGCTCATCAGCGTTATCAAGTGACGGACTCCAAGTCAACTTTGGGGAAAGCAACTACACGCTCCATCACAAATTACCGCAAAACTAAAAAACGTCGGCCAATGATGGTCGACGTTTTTTTGGTGTGCATTTTACACATTAATTACTTTGTTTAAGAAATCTTGTAACCGTGGACTCTTTGGGTGATCGAATAAATCATCCGGTTTGCCACTTTCTTGAATCAAGCCATCTGCCATGAAAACGACGCGGTCCGCAACTTCCTTTGCGAAGCCCATTTCATGGGTAACCACGATCATGGTCATCCCTTGCGCTGCTAACTTTTTCATAACGTCCAACACATCGCCGACCATTTCAGGATCCAAAGCAGAAGTCGGTTCGTCAAATAACATGATGCTTGGATGCATTGCTAAGGCCCGGGCAATCGCAACCCGTTGCTTTTGTCCACCAGATAAAGATTTAGGCATCGCATCCGCTTTGTCTGATAACCCAACCGTGGCTAATAAGTCACGCGCTGTTTTTTCAGCTTCCGCTTTCGATTCCTTGTTTAACTGAACGGGCGCCAACGTAATGTTTTGTAAGACTGACAAATGCGGGAATAAGTTAAAATGTTGGAAAACCATCCCAATATTTTCACGAACTAAGTTGATATTCGTACCCTTGTCTGACAGGTCATACCCACTAATAACGACTTGCCCCTGGGTCGGGATTTCCAAATCGTTTAAACAACGGAGGAAGGTACTTTTCCCGGAACCAGACGGGCCAATCATACAAACCACTTCGTTATCTTGGACTTCTAAGTTGAGCCCCTTTAAAACTTCGTTGTCGCCGTAACTTTTGTGTAAATCTTTGACGATCACTTTAGCCATACTTAGTTAATCCTCCTTTGAACCCAGTTTGAAAGCCAAGTCAATAACGTGATAATTGCGAGGTAGATAATCGCAATCATGAGCCAAATCTTAAACCCTTCGAAGTTCCGCGCAATGATCAACGTCCCGGTTTGGGTTAATTCAACGATCCCGATAACGGAAAGGATTGAAGTATCCTTCAACGTGATAATGAATTGGTTGATAAATGACGGAATCATGATTCGAATTCCTTGTGGCATGATAACTTTCCGCATGGCGGTCCAATATGGTAACCCTAACGAACGGGCTGCTTCCATTTGACCATCATCAACGGCTTGGAAGCCCCCTTTAACGAAGGCCCCGGTATAAGCCCCTTCATTCAGCATCAAGGTTATCATCCCGGCAACGAACGCTGGAATTTTAAACCCGTGCCCAATCAAGTCTGGGAACCCAATGTAGATGAAGAACGCCAACACCATTAGTGGCATCCCCCGGAAAATATAGATAATCGTGCTTGAAATGGCAGGACCAACTTTACCCGGCATAACGCCAAGGACACCGAGGGCCAGCCCCATAACAGTTGCTAAAATAATAGAAATAACGGTTAATTCTAGGGTCATCCATAACCCACTACCAATGGTTCCTAGGTTTTGGGTAAACAGTCCGATAAAGGTCCGACTGCTGGCCGTTTCACCAGTCAATGATGATTCACTAGAATGTAAATATTTATCAACAATCTTCTTATACTGACCATCTGCTTTGATGGCTTTTAGACCGGCGTTGAACTTCTTCAACAACTTAGCGTTCTTACCCTTTTTAACGGCAAAACCGTAATCACCGGCTTCGTATTGCTTGGAAACGATCTTTAGCGCAATCCCGTTTTTGATCCCGTAAGACATAACGGGGTAATCTTCAAAACAGGCGGCTGAGTTTCCAACCTTAACATCGTTATACATATTATTAGAATCATTGAAATACTTAATCTTGAAACCGTACTTGCTTTGGATCGACTTTGCGTAGGTCGCTCCAGCCGTCCCGGTCTTTAGTGCGACAGTCTTGCCTTTTAACTGGCTAAACTGCTTAATCTTACTATCCTTAGCCACGGCCATAACGACCCCGGAAGTGTAGTAGGCATTTGAAAAATCAAACGTCTTCTTCCGTTCAGGCGTGATGTTCATCCCAGCAATCACACCGTCAACCTGGTTGGCACTTAGCTGCTGAACGGCGGCCCCGAAGCTAATTGCTTTTAACTTATAATTGATATTTTCTTTTTTCGAGATCGCATTCAAAATATCAATATCGATCCCTTTATACTTACCGCCTTTGGCCTGAAATTCAAACGGCGCAAAGGTAGTATCTGTCGCAATCGTATATGTTTTCGCCTGCGCCTGAGTGCCAACTGCAAACCAGCTGCCCAGTGCCGCTAATAACATGACAATTGCAACTTGCCATTTTTTCATCAATTGTGAGACCTCCTAATTCATTTTACCGGATTGGTATGTCATAAAATATAACATAAATCATCCGTTACCACCAACTCAAACTATAATAATATTATAATTTAATTTTAATGTTTGCGGTATCATTTATATTTTGCTTAACTTTCTTAAGCAAACTAGCAATCGTAACAAAGATTCCTAGGAAAATGGCCTATTATTACGTTTTTTAATTTTTCCGGCGATAACCGTCCTCATGTTCAAATGCTTGCTTTCTTCCTGCCTTTGTCCCCTTGACAATTTCCACCACTTTAAACCGCCATGCATTTACTCCATCATCCGTTGGCACTTGCTTGCTTCGCAATAACTTAATTTTCTTAACCTGTCATAATGTTTGAAGTGAAATAGCCAATTCAAAGGTACACGTTACTTCCAACAACAAACTTGGTAACCAATTAATTTCCATTGCAAAAGTTAAAAACTACTCACTAAGAAATCAACGTTTCCTTAGTGAGTAGTCTAATTTAGTGAACGATATAATTATTTCAATGGCGCTTTAACCGATGCTCCCGTAACGCTATCAATTGGTGCCTGCTGACTGGCAGTATCCGCAGCAATTCTCCCAAATGTAAATATATCGGCTAAAGAATTACCACCGAGTCTGTTTCCGGCGTGAAGACCACCTGCTACCTCACCAGCTGCATACAGACCCTTAATAATACAATTTTGATTATTTAAGACGTGTGCGAACTGGTCAATAGTCAACCCGCCCATCGTGTGGTGCATCGCAGGCTTTCTTGGAGTTGCGTAAAAAGGTGCCGTTTCTACTTTTAAATCAAACACGCGTTTATTAAATTCTGGATCTTCCCCTTGGCTTACATATTGATTGTATTTTTTAATGGTGGCAATTAATCGTTGTGGCGCAATCCCAATTTTTACCGCTAATTCTGATAAAGTATTGGCTCGGTACAGTTGTTTACTCTTAAGCTCATGTTCAATTGTTTCTGACGACGTATTATAAGCTTTATTCTTAATATTTTCGTCAGCAATCAGAAAGAACAACCCACCATTTTTCAGTGCGGCGAAAGTCAGCACATCACGTTCAGCATACTCATCAACAAACCGATTCCCATCTTGATTAACCATAACAAAATCTGCCGGTGGAACTTGAAGACCGGTACCATACTCACCAGTCTGAGGGTCAGCGACTGGCATCATCTGGGTAAACCCCATGCCAACTAATTGCGCGCCCGCTTCCAAACCTAACTTGATACCGTCTCCGGTAATATATGGCGCATTAGTCGTCTTCAAATTTTTATCAATGACTGGCCAGTACGTATTATATTGTTTAAGCATCTCCGGATTCGCACTGTACCCACCGGACGTTAGAATGACTTGATTTGCATGTACACTCATCGTGGCTGATTTGACACCAGTCACACGATCTCCAGACATTAGTAAATGCTCAACACGCTGATTGGTGAATAGTTGGCCACCGTGCGTTTCAAAATATTTTTGTAACACTTTAATATAACCAAAACCGTTTGCTTCGGTTGGTTTATGTGCTCGGCGCCACAAAGCACCAACGGGCATCGTTACTTGACTACTATCAAATTGAACACCCAACGACCGCAACCACTCAACGGACGCTAGATCATGGTCCGTTAGCGTTTTAACCAAGTCATAGTCACCGTGAATCTCGTTGCCATTCAAATCTTCTCGCTTGCCACCTAAATACGTTTGAATACGGTGAAATAGTACGGAATCAAACAGTTCATTGTTGTTAGACTTTAGATACTTCTCAATTTGTCGTTGCAGTTTTTTAAAATCATCACGATAGTCCTCATCAATACTGTCTATTGAGGTATCCATGATTGCCTTCAGCGTTTCCTTTTCACCCGGCAATGTCTGGAAATGCTTCTGCCAATTAGGATCCGCTGCATTCATAAATCCGCCAGAACGCATCGTGTTACCACCAATCGTTGCGGCCTTTTCCAGAATAATGACGCGCTTTCCTCTTTGTAAGGCTCTGCATCCAGCCGCCATACCTGCACCGCCCGCTCCAACGATAACAATGTCAGTACTGACTTCCTTATTTTCGCCCTGCGTAACTTTGTAATGTTTTTGAAAATCTTCTGGTCGTCCGCCAGCCGTCTTAATGGCCTCCGCAACTCCCGCAACAATACCTTGACTAGTCAGCGATGCACCCGAAATCGCATCTACATTTAAGGTTTGACCAGCAATGATTCGCCGTGGAATTTCAGTTAACGCCACATCGGAAATACCGGCCGTTTCCCCCTTCTGAACGTTAACCTTCTCAATTCCATTCTCTGAAAGCGTGACTTCGACATCAAATTGGCCATTGTGACCGCTAGTTGTAACTTTATATTTTCCAGATTTCAATTTTTTTGTCATGATATTTCTCCTATCGCATATAAACGTCATTACCACTTAGGTTGTGCACTACCAAGTGCCGGAGTGGTACCGGTCCAACGACACGGCGTCTCCGACATTTTAATGACCGGACCAAGGGTTTTGAGCGAACCGTACGTGGTATCTTCATCATAAACTGCGTACTCCTCATACTTAGCAGGTGAAATACAATTTGGTGAATTTAGATAATCATCAGTTCTTAAGCCCTGGCGCAACGCCAACATACATGATTGATCTAGTGACACACTCACCTTGTATGAGCCGCCTTCTAATGCTCTTCTTCTTAATGCGATCATTGCACCAAATGCTGCCAGGTATCCGGTCAAGAAATCTGACAAAAATACCGGTATCAGCTTAGGATGTGTGTGCTCTGCCTTTCCTTGGACGTAGGCAATCCCGGTATTCGCCTGGGCCACCTGATCCCAACCAGCACGACTAGCATACGGTCCACCAGTTCCATGACAATTAACACTGACATAGATAATTCCAGGATTTAATTTTACCAAGTCGTCGACGCCGAAACCGTGTTTTTCCATCGCTCCCGGACGATATCCTTCCAAAAAGATATCTGCATCTTTCGCCAGTCTGGTCAACGCATTTTTCCCTTCACTTTTCGTATAATCCAAGTAAGTAGACCGTTTTCCATGGCTCGAATCACGCACAAACGCAGGCACTTGGGGCAACTTCTCAGCCGTAACCATTAAATCATTCGCACCGTGTTCCGTAAGCGCCTCACCACAGGTTGGTCCAGCTATAATTCTGGTTAAATCTAACAAATTAATTCCCGCTAATGGTGCGCGATCGTCGCTCGGTAACGGTTGCGGCGCACTTTCACCAACTTTTTCAATTTGGACTACTGGCACGGATGATAAATATTTTCCTTGTGGTGATTCCAGCCATTCATCTGGACTGAAAACAAGCCCACCACAAGCGTCAACACCAGCAATTGCTTGATCTAATTCATCTGATGACCATTTTTTGACTGCTGCAGCTACCGATTCAGGTGTCTTTTCGCACTTCAAAACTTGAAGCACCCGTTTTTCCAAGTTAGGCAAGTTAAAGTGTGGTAGAAACCATTTGCCGTCTTTACATTCCCACGGCTGTGTTATTGAAACCATCGTTGAAAAACTCGGTGAATTTGGAATCGGGACGTACTGACCTGAACCATTTTTCTTCTCCGTCATCGGCGTACCCAAGGAACAGAGCGCCGCTGCAGCTTCAGAATCGATTGAAATCCTTTGCCGGCGTCCGGTCTTCAGTTCCCACAAATCATTGGCGGCGATAGCCCGTGCGGCTAGTGCCTCGGTGATAACTTCCTCAATTTTTATCGGTGTTTGATACATTGGCGTTGATGAACGCTGAACTTCGACCTCATCGTTCGCATTATCTTCTTGGTTGCGAATCGCCATTAGTTCCGAAAAAGCATTCCCAAATGTAAATGACATGATGATTCCTCCTAATATTTAATTGCAAGCGCTTTACTTTTAGTTTAATTCCATTACTATAAATAATAAAATAGAATAATAAACATCAAATCATAACAAAAAGGATATGACCGTTATGGCTATCAATGCCAACGTTACTCTGAAAAAAATTTTAACTACTGTACAATCCGCCGCGACGTTAACTCAAGTTGCCAATTGGCTTTATACCAGTCAGCCAAACGTCAGTAAATTACTAGCAGACGCCGAACATAAGTATGGTGTCCAATTAGTTAACCGCCAACAATCGCCAATTGATCTCACTCCTGCAGGTCAACAACTTCTGCTTCGCCTTGATCAAATATTAAGCCTAGAAGAAAATACGTTAATTGAGCTGCGCAATTTTCAAAAAAGCCCAGTATTAAATTTAAAGTTGGCCTTTTTCCCAACCTACCTGCCAATTTTATTACCTAATATCATGCGAAAAGTCTTAGCTCTCTATCCGACACTGCACGTAGAAACAAAGAGCCTAACGACTACTAAGGCACTCGAAGCACTTAAAGATGGTCAAGTAGCTATTTTTATTGGCCGAAACGCTAGTGACCCCGATATAGACTCGTTTCCGCTATTTACTGAGAAACTCTGTTTTATTGTTCCCAAAAATTCCCCACTTTATCAATCAGGTGTCTACAACCGTTACTTAACCAATCAAGACATGGTGAATTTGCAAAAAGAAAATTATATTAAGTGGGCGACTGAGACCTCCTTCATTGACGTGACCGAGCACTTTTTTACCCTAAACGATTTACATTTCACTAGCAATCTGACAGTAGATACCTACGAAGAAGCCATGTTATGTGCAACACAAGGATTAGGGATAACGATGTCAATGTATACGACAGCTCAACAATTTTTAAAAGACTCTCAAAAGATAAACTTACTAGTCGTTCCGGAAAAAATGCTTTCTTTAGAAATAAGTATTATGACTCGTAACTCGGTTGACCCAGAAATTAAAAAGATTGTACGTACCATTGCAGAATCACTTCACGCATGACATCAGATATAGATTGTAAAACAAAAAAAGTCAGTCACTTGAGAACTAGCCTCAAATGACTGACCTTTTGACTGAAACGCACGTTTAACCGCCCATCCCAGGTCCTACAAATTTAGTAGTGTTTCATGACGCGATCAATTTGTCGTTGTTGTTCGCGCTTCTTAATATCCTGACGCTTATCGTATTCCCGCTTCCCATGTGCAACCCCAATCAAGACTTTAGCAAAGCCGTGCTTGAGATACATTTTCAACGGAATTACGGTAATTCCCTTTGTCTGAGTCGCTTCCCCAATTTTACTGATTTCCTTTTTATGGAGCAGTAATTTGCGGTTACGCAAAGGGTCGACATTAAAACGATTACCCTCAGCAAACGGACTAATATGCACATTCATCATCCAAGCTTCGCCATTGCGAATCTGGACAAAGCCGTCCTTCAAATTAACCCGACGATCACGGACTGACTTGATTTCGGTCCCCGTTAAAGCAATCCCTGCTTCATAGGTATCCTCAACAGCGTAGTCGTGCCGGGCCTTCCGGTTTTGAGCGAGGGCGGTATCTGGGTGCTTACCGTGTTGTTTGGCCATCAGCCTCACATCCCCTTACTTTTAGCTTAACGCCGGTTATCGTTATTTGACCGACGATGAGTATTATTACTATTGTTATTAGTGCCACGATGGTTGTTGCGGTTATTACTGTTACCGCTGCGATGGTTGCCATTACTATGGTTGCCACCGTTGCGATTACCGCCGTTACCATTGCCATTACGATTATTATTGTTGCGGTTATAACTGCCGTTACCACCGCGACGGTTGTTCCCACGATAATTATCGTGGTGTTCCCGCTTTGGTAATAAGTCCGTCTTAGGCGCTTCTTCTGGATTTAACAGCTTAAAGTCAATTTCACGCTGATCCTTGTCGACCCGCATCAATTGAACCTTAACTGGTTGTCCAATCCGGAACGTCCGCTTCGTCTTACGACCAACTAATGCAAGCTGTTGTTCAACGTACTCGTAGTAGTCATCATCCATCACACTAATGTGGACTAGCCCTTCAACGGTGTTTTCCAACTCAACGAACAACCCAAACTTCATAACGGAGTCGATGACAGCATCGAAGCGTTCACCCACGTGGTCAGCCATGTATTCGGCCTTCTTCATGGAATCAACGTCCCGTTCCGTCGCAATCCCCCGGCGTTCGTGATCTGAAGTGGTTTCAGCAATCGTTGGTAAGTTATCTTGATACTTCGCACGCGCTTCGTCACCCGTACCGTTTTCAGCGTAATGCCGAATTAAGCGGTGCACCATCATATCCGGATAACGCCGAATTGGTGACGTAAAGTGGGTGTAGTACGGCGCGGCTAACCCAAAGTGACCTAAGGATTGGTCCGCATAACGTGCCTGTTTCATGCTCCGCAACATCATCACGGAAACCATGGCTTCTTCCGGTTTACCCGCAACCTTCTTCAAAACGTCTTGCAACATCTTGGGCTTAACGTCTTTAGAGGAACCCGTGACGTTGACCCCAAAGGTCGTTACAAATTCAAAGAAGCTGTGCATCCGGTCACTATCAGGTGTTTCATGCACCCGGTAGATGAACGGTACCTTGAGTAAGCTGTAATGTTTAGCAACCGTTTCATTGGCAGCCAACATGAAACTTTCAATCATCCGTTCAGCTAATCCCCGTACACGCAATTGAATGTCAATTGGGTGACCAGTTTCGTCCACAATGATCTTTGCTTCATTGTCATCAAAGTCGATCGCGCCACGGTGCCGACGATGCTTGTATAAAACGCGGTGCAAGTCGCCCATAACGTCAAACATGTCGACGAGGTCCGCGTACTTTTCACGAGTCTTAGGATCGTGCGCTTCCAAAATCTGGTTAACCCCATCATAAGTCATCCGGGCGTGTGACTTGATCACACTCTGGAAGATTTTATGGTTGATGATTTCGCCATCTGGCGTGATTTCCATTTCACAACTCATTGCCAAACGTTCAACGTCTGGGTTCAATGAACAGATTCCATTTGATAAACGCCGTGGCAACATTGGAACAACCCGGTCCGTCAAATAAACTGACGTCCCACGCTTGTAGGCTTCGCGATCGAGTTCAGAGTTTTCAGTAACGTAATGACTAACGTCAGCAATGTGAACCCCTAAATGGTAGTTCCCATTATCTAACTTCCAAGCCACAACGGCGTCATCCAAGTCTTTGGATTCAGCGCCATCAATCGTCACTAACGGCTGGTCGGTGATATCCACGCGACCCTTTTTATCTTCTTCGGTTACGTAGTCTGGAATCCGATTGGCTTCATCAGTGACTTCTTCTGGGAAGACTGATGGCACGTCGTGTTGGTAGACCACTTGTAAGACGTCCATCCCAGGATCATCAACGCTCCCAATGACCTGTTTAGCAATGCCGACGATGCGCGTTGGGTGCTGAGCGTCTGGATAAGCAGATACTTCAGCAATAACGACTTCGCCTTCAGTTGGATGAAGCCCTTGTTCGGTGACAAACAATTGATACTTGGAAAGCTTCTTTTCCTTAATTTCAATTGTCCCAATGAATCCAGGCGTCTCCGTTGATGGTAAAAATGCCCCAACGATTTGCGAATAATTCCGCTTTACAATGCTGGTGATTTTACCTTCAGGACCCCGATCAGAACCCGGCTTTGCTGGCCGAATAATCTCAACCGCAACGTCGTCACCCGTAAAGGCAAACATGGTGTTGTCCGGGTTGATGTAGATATCAGGCAGATCTGGATCATAACGCACGAAACCAAAGCCCTTGTCGTTACCATGGAAGGAACCTTCGACGGTCTTGGTCTCTTGAACGATCTTAAAGTGATCGTGATCATCGGTGCTGACCAACTTTTTACGTTCCATATTCGCAAGTTCCTTTACTAAAAATGTAAAGGCGGTTGCGCCTGTAAAATGCAACTCATCCGTTAATTGTTCGACGCTATAACTGCGGTCGGGATGAGCTTGCAAAAAAGTCAGGATTTGTTCTTGTAAGTTTGCTTCTGACATTATTTACCTCATTTATTAAATATAGTTTTTAAATACGTTAAGACATCTTGTTCGAGCTGATGGTGCGCAGAATTGACCGTAATCACGTGCCCACTATCGGCGTACCAGTGGAAATCCACCGGCAATCCCTGAGCAGTCAACTGATCACGTAGTTGCCGTGCAACTGCTGCATCGATCAACTCATCTTGCCCACCTTGGCCAATAAAAAGCGGCCGTTGGAGCTGGTGTAAACGCGCCGTCACTTCCGTTGCTGTAAACAGCTCTATCGCCTGCAACTGCTGGGTAACTTGCGCCGGAATCACTGCTAAAATCGCACGTTGTTCATCAGGCGTAAACGGGCCCTTAGCCAACCGCGCGCGACTCATTTTAACAAACATCGCGGCAACGTTACTTTTATCCCCTGGTAACAAAGGTGAACTAAACGTGCCACCACCTAACAACAAAGGATCACGCTCCAACGCTGCGGTGGCAAAAATACCACCTAGCGATAGCCCAAAGATACTAATTTTAGTATAGCCTTTTTGACGAATAAATGATATTGCTTGTTGCGTATCACGCCACCATTGTTCCGGTGAACCTTGTGTCAAAATATCGCGGGGGTCGTCCGTTGCGTGACCGGTAAACTGTGGCGCGTAGACGGTATAATTAGCCCGTTCCAAGGCCCGTCCTAGCATTCGGACATCATTCGCGCTACCTGAATAGGCGTGCAACAAAATGACCACTTGGTCGCCGTGCTCAAAGAAAAAAGGGGTTGGCTGTTTAAACACATTTACACCTACCTTAAAAAAAAGCCTCCTGAAATCACAGGAGGACGGTCAATTACTTCGATGAGTACCATGCTAAAGCTAGCGCCAATACAAAGAATAGAATTCCAAGTACGACGGTCACTTTTTGCATAAAGGCTTCAAAACCACGTGGCTTTTGCTTTGCAAATAAATCATCTGCACCACCAGTTAATGAAGACATGGCATCATTTGTTTTGGATGGTTGCATCATTACCGCAATGATAATCACAACGGAAACGATCAATATTAACGTCATCAGTAAGTTATACAATAAAAGTGCCTCCTAAAAGAGTCCGCTATGTCTATAACAATTTAACATATTTAGCTTCATTTTTCCAGTCTTAGCCAGAAATCCTTCGTTTTCAAACCACTCAGGGTGTGACCTCGGTTAAATGCTTGATTTGATGGTTGACCCAAGCCCGATTATTACGATCCGTTAAAATAATCAACGTATCGCCAGCCCGCATCAACGTATCACCATGGGGGATGACTTGTCGTTCCCCACGCCGGACAGCGATTAATAAAGATTCTTCCGGCCATTTAAAATCACGCACTTGGTGGCCTTCCAGTTTAGAACCTTCAAACACTGGAACTTCTAACCGATCTTGAATCCCACAATGTTCTGGTAACCGGGGCCGAATCAGCTTTTCTAGGAGGGCTTCATAAATTGGGGCCCCGCCTAGTAAATCAACCACGAGATAGGCGGTCATGGAAACGACCGCTAACGGCATCAAATGGTGCAACGTTCCGACCATTTCCGTAATTAGTAGAATGGCCGTGAACGGTGCTTTCCCAATTCCCGCAAAGTAGCCCGCCATCGCAAAGATGATAAAGTTCGGTACGAAGCTCGCCGGCATCCAGCCTAATCCAACCATGGCCTGCGCATAAATCGCACCCAAGATTGCACCGAGTGACAAGATTGGCAAAAAGATGCCCCCGGGTAATCCGGACCCGTATGAAACCGTTGAAAAAACGAAGCGCAATACGAAGATTCCAATTAACCCGAGCAGTGCGGGCGTCACCGAAGCAATGTTTAAAATCACCGCGTTACCGCCGCCTAATAATTGAGGCCATAATAATCCGATTGGAATCACCAGTAAAAACGGCACCAAGCCGTCTAGCCAACTAGGAATTCGAATTTTGGCATACCATGACGGCATCGTTAACGTGACGTTTTGATAAAGGTAACCAAAGACACCCAGAAAGATACCTAAACCAATCAAATTACCATATTGACTAAGTGGTAAATTTTGCCCATAGGGAATGTGCAACACTGGCACTAACCCGAAGAAGTTTAAAGAAACAAAGTTACTAGCAATCGCACTGGCTAACGCCGTCGTCCAAATAATCGGCGAAAAGTTGTGGTAAACTTCTTCCAATACGAATAACGTACTAGCAATCGGGGCGTTAAAGGCGGCGGATAAACCAGCCGCCGCACCGCCGGCAATTAGTGAACGCCGGTCAGATCCGGTTTGTTTTAACTTTTCAGCAACCCCTTGACCGATAGTAGCGCCCAGCTGAATCGACGGGCCTTCCCGTCCTAAAAATAGGCCAGAACCAATTCCTAAAATACCACCAACAAACTTGCGCCATAACACTGGCCACCAAGCGTAGTCCAATTCACCAGCTAGCTGTCCCTCAACTTGCGGAATCCCGGACCCCTTAATATCTGGGGACTGCTTGACCAGTAAGCCAACAAAGACGGCCACAACAACACTGATGACTAACCAGGGAATGATCAACCCAGGCGTCTGATGAATTTGGCCGTAGACCCACTGGACAAACTTTAGACCGTATTCAATGCAAAAGCGAAAGATACTAACGACTACTCCAGATAGTAGCCCTACTAGCAGTCCCCGACCAATTGCACCTAAGCGGGTAAAATCGAGATGGCGCTTACCACTTTTCGGCTGTTCTTGCACGTTGCATTCCCTCCTTAATCGTGATGATTGACCAACGTCGTAATGGTTGCTCGCACGGTTGCCAATGTCGCTGGCTTACTTCCTACTAGTTGTTGGATATAAGCTGGACCATCTGCACGCCAGAGTAAACCAAGCGTTAGATCCAGTGCCAAATCGGCCGAACCGAGCGTTGCTTTTAAACCGGTTAAGAAATCTGAATCGCTTTGAAAAGCGTCAAAAATCAGTGGAACCAGTTCCGTTTGCCGGGGTGCTTGACGCGCATCGACAAAATGTTGAAAGCCCACTTGACCACTCGTGACGACCAAGTTAGTCCCGGTTAACTGACCGTGAACAAAATCAGTCATTGTGACCGGGTGCTGGTCCAGAAAAGCCTGCCGTTCCGTCTTAAAGTCTGGCCCTAAAATCGACCAGTCAGCACCATCGGCTTCTTTACGGGCATCGATTTGATTAAAGGTTCCGGTTTCCCCGTTAATCTGATTCATCGCCGTCCCAATTTGACGACCTAGTGTCGATTTAGCTAGTGGTTCGGCCGTGTTGGCAAAATCAACCAAGCGAACCCCCGCCAACGGTTGGTAAATAACGTAGTAAAACTGATAAGCATCAAAAATAAAACCTGCGTGTCGCATTTCAGGTGCTACTAATTTAAGCCGTTTCATCCGCGTTAAGCTAAACCGTTCCGTTTGATACCGGTCACGGGCGGCTGGCATGACATGACTGGGTGGAAAAATAACAATCTGCGTTAAGCCGACCGAAAAGACAGCCGCCGTTTCATCGGTCACCGTTTCTGGTGATTTATATAGCTCATTTTCGCTAGAATAAATTTGTTTGATTAATGGTGCAAAAATTGTTGCGTTGTTGCGGACCGCTTCCCAATCTGCCCATTGGTTGATCTGCGTTTCAAAATAATCCATTTCAAGGCCCCTTTAAAAACTCGTACTTTTATTTTACCACGTGCACCCGGCTCGTAACGGCTTTTAATGGTTCCGCCAATATTTAGGTCCGTACACTTGACAAGCTAAATCGCTATGTAAAACAAAAACGCCGCTCAATGAGCGACGTTTTCGTAAGAACTCAGAAATTAATTACTTGTTAGTAATTGCATCACGAGCAGCTTCACTTAAGTTGTAGAAGCCGTGGATACCTTTGTATTCTGAAGTGCTTTCAAGTTGGTCTTCAATCCGCATTAATTGGTTGTATTTAGCAATCCGTTCAGTACGGCTCATTGAACCAGTCTTGATTTGGCCAGCGTTCATTGCGACAACTAAGTCAGCAATGGTCGTGTCTTCAGTTTCACCAGAACGGTGAGAAACAACTGCAGAGTAGCCAGCTTGTTTAGCCATTTCGATAGCTTCAACAGTTTCAGTTAAAGTACCGATTTGGTTAACTTTGATTAAGATAGAGTTGGCAACGCCCATCTTGATCCCCTTGTTAAGGTAGTCAGTGTTCGTAACGAATAAGTCGTCACCAACGATTTGAACTTTCTTACCAAGCTTTTCAGTGGCCATCTGCCAGTCTTCCCAGTTGTTTTCATCCAAAGGATCTTCGATGGAAACGATTGGGTACTTGTCAACAATGCTGTCAAGTAAGTCAACGAATTCTTCGGCAGTAAATGATTTACCATTTTCGCCTTCACCCTTTAAGTCGTACTTGCCAGTTTCGGTGTTGTAGAATTCAGAAGCAGCACAGTCGAAGGCGATTGCGATATCTTTACCAGGCTTGTAGCCGGCACGTTCGATAGCTTCAACCAAGATTTCGAATGGTTCTTCGTTGTTCTTCAAGTCAGGTGCAAAACCACCTTCATCACCAACGGCCGTTGAGTATCCGCGTTCGTTCAAGATAGCTTTCAAGTTGTGGAAAGTTTCTGAACCCATACGAACGGCTTCTTTAACTGAAGAAGCACCAACAGGCATGATCATGAATTCTTGGAAGTCAACGTCGTTGTTAGCGTGTGCCCCACCATTGATAACGTTCATCATTGGAGTAGGTAAGACGTGGGCGTTGAAACCACCAAGGTAGTTGTATAATGGCATTTCAAGTTCGTCAGCAGCAGCACGTGCAGCGGCAATTGAAACACCTAAGATAGCGTTAGCACCTAACTTAGCTTTGTTAGGAGTACCATCTAATTTGATCATTGCTTGGTCAATGGCACGTTGATCAGTTACATCGTAACCAACGATTTCCTTAGCAATAATTTTGTTAACGTTGTCAACGGCTTTAGTAACACCTTTGCCCATGTAACGGCTCTTGTCGCCATCACGTAATTCAACGGCTTCGTGTTCACCAGTTGAGGCACCTGAAGGAACGATACCACGGCCAAATGCACCGGTTTCAGTATAGAGTTCAACTTCAACAGTTGGGTTACCACGTGAGTCTAAGACTTCGCGAGCATAAATATCTGTAATAATAGACATTAATTTCTCTCCTTAAATTTTGCTAATTTTGGTTCACATTTATTGTAGAAGTTTGCAATCCAACTTGCAATAACTAATTAGTTATTTTGGTAGTTTACAAGTTCTAAGAATGATTTTGGTTCCATTGAAGCACCACCGACTAAGCCACCGTCGATGTCAGCTTTGCTCATTAAGTCAACAACGTTAGCAGGTTTTACACTACCACCGTATTGAATACGAACTTTGTCAGCAACTTCTTGTGAGTACAGACCGGCAACAGTCTTACGTACTACGGCACAAATTTCTTCAGCTTGGTCGCTAGAAGCAGTCTTACCAGTACCGATAGCCCAGATTGGTTCATAAGCAATAACTAATGAACTAACTTGGTCAGCAGATAAGCCCTTCAAAGCAGCTTTGATTTGGCCTGAAACCCATGATTCTGCTTCGCCGGCTTCACGTTGTTCTAACGTTTCACCACAGCAGATGATTGGTAACATGTTGTTCTTGAAGATTGCGTGAGCTTTCTTGTTGATGTCTTCGTCAGTTTCGTGGAAATAGCCACGACGTTCTGAGTGACCAATCACAACGTAGTCAATACCCAAGTCAGCTAATGCAGCTGGTGAAGTTTCACCAGTAAAGGCACCAGCATCTTCGAAGTATGCATTTTCAGCAGCAATCTTTAAGTTAGAACCCTTAGCAGCTTCGACCATTTCTTGTAAGAAAAGGGCTGGAGCAGCAACAACTGATTCAACTTTTGATGGATCTGGTAATTGATCCTTAACTGCGTTAACGAAAGCTAAAGCTTCGCTAGCAGTTTTGTTCATTTTCCAGTTACCGGCAATAATAGGTGTACGCACGATAAACCTTCCTTTCGGAGAACAGAATTATTTGTTAGAGATAGCAGCAATACCAGGTAATTCCTTACCTTCAAGGTATTCAAGTGAAGCACCGCCACCAGTAGAGATGTGGGTTAACTTGTCGCCAACGCCAAGTTGCTTAACAGCGGCAGTTGAGTCACCACCACCAACGATAGTCGTTGCGTCAGTTAAAGTTCCTAAGAATTCACCGACTTCAAGGGTACCCTTGGCGTAGTTGCTCATTTCGAACACACCCATAGGTCCGTTCCATACAACCGTCTTAGCATCTTTCAAGACATCTTTGAATTCTTGAATAGACTTAGGACCGATGTCTAAGGCCATGTAACCATCAGGAATGGCACCATCAACAACCTTGTGCGCAACATCGTTGTCAAACTTTTCAGCAACAACGGAATCACTAGGTAAGACCAACTTGTCGCCGGCCTTTTCGATGATTGACTTAGCTAAATCAATCTTGTCTTTTTCAACAAGTGAGTTACCAATACCCATGCCTTTAGCAGCATAGAAAGTATAAGTCATCCCACCACCGATGATGATCTTGTCAGCTTTGCTGATTAAATGATCGATAACACCGATTTTGTCGGAAACTTTAGCCCCACCTAAGATAGCAACGAATGGGTGCTTAGGATTGTCAACAGCGTCGCCTAAGAACTTGATTTCCTTTTCCATTAAGAAACCAGCAGCAACTTTGTCCATGTTTGAAGCAATCCCAACGTTAGAAGCATGCTTACGGTGAGCAGTACCAAAGGCATCGTTGACGTAAACGTCACCGAGTGAAGCCCAGTACTTGCCTAATTCAGGATCGTTACCTGATTCGCGCTTAACTTGTTCGCCGTTAACAACGTCTTCGAAACGAGTGTTTTCAACAACTAAGACGTCACCGTCGTTCATGTTGTTGATAGCCGTTTCAAGTTGTTCGCCTTCAGTAACAGGTACGAAGGTAACAGGCTTGTTTAATAAGTTTGAGAGACGTTCAGCAACTGGACGTAAGCTCAAGCCCTTCTTATCGTCTTCACTCTTAATCCGACCTAAATGTGAGAACAAGATGGCTTTACCATCATGTTCGATGACGTATTTGATCGTTGGTAAAGCAGCAACGATCCGGTTGTCATCACCAATCTTGCCGTCTTTAATAGGAACATTAAAGTCGACACGAATTAAAACTTTTTTATCTTTAACATCTAAATCTGAAACGATTAATTTAGCCAATGTTAAATCCTCCTAAAATTCGTGAATACTAATAAAAAAACGGCAAGAGGAGTTTGCCTCCCCCCGCCGTCAAAAACCGTATGCGGTTTTAAAGTTCTAACTATCTAATCAAATATTAGAGAGTAGCGAACTTCAATAAAGTACGTACCATTTGGCAAGTGAAGCCGTATTCGTTATCGTACCAAGCAACAGTCTTAACCAATTGGTTTTCACCATCGGAAGTAACTTCAGTTTGGGTAGGATCGAAGATTGAACCGAAAGTAGTACCGATAACATCAGATGAAACGATTTCGTCATCGTTGTAACCGAATGATTCGTTACCTTCAGTATGCTTCTTGATAGCAGCGTTAACTTCGTCAGCAGTAACTTTCTTGTCTAAGATAGCAACTAATTCAGTTAATGAACCGTCAACAACACCAACACGTTGTGCATGGCCTTGTAACTTACCTTGTAATTCTGGGATAACTAAGCCAAGAGCTTTAGCAGCACCAGTTGAATGAGGAATAGTGTTTACACCGGCAGCGCGGGCAGCACGGAAGTTACCACCACGAACAGGGCCGTCAAGCAACATTTGAGTTGAAGTGTAAGCATGGATAGTGGTCATAGTACCAACCTTGATACCGAATTCTTTGTTTTCAAAGAATGCTAATGGTGCAAGGCAGTTAGTGGTACATGAACCAGCAGAAACGATACGGTCATCTGAGTTTAAGATGTCATCGTTAACGTTGTAAACGATAGTCTTCAAGTCTGAACCAGCTGGTGCAGAGATCAATACACGCTTAGCACCGGCGTCCAAGTGAGCTTGTGACTTAGCCTTTGAAGTGTAGAAACCAGTACATTCGAGGACGAAGTCAACGCCATCATTCTTAACCCAAGGAATGTTTTGTGCTTTAGGTTCAGCATAAACACGGTATTTCTTACCGTTAACGATGATTGAATCATCGGTTGCTGAAACGTCAGCGTCCAAAGTACCATGAGTTGAATCATACTTCAAAAGATGAGCCAACAATGCAGGTGAAGTTAAATCGTTAATAGCAACAACTTCGATATCACTTGACTTTGCACCAAGTTCTAAGATACGACGGAATGCTAAACGACCGATACGTCCGAAACCATTAATACCAATTTTTACAGACATACTAGAATTTCCTCCTTGTGGAAATAAAAATATTTTTATTTTAAAAAGCAACTTCAATATAGAAGATTACTTCTTTAAAATCAAGTTTGCTGCACCTTCATCCGTGATTAAACACGTTTGTTTAGGTGCGATGTTCTTCATATACGCCTCAATCGCGGTTGCCTTAGAGGCACCCCCCGCAATTGCGAGTATAATCTCCCGATCGGCCAGTTCTCCGATTTGCAAGCCAATCCGCGGAATCCGGTAGACCACGTTACCCTCTCGATCAAAGAAGTAACCAAAGGCTTCACCGATCGCATGGCGACCATGTAACACCTTTATCTGATCTTCCGACATATTCCGCCGGTGAGCCATAGCAGTGGCATCGCCAATGCTATGGACCACGACATTCGCTTGCCGAATAATCGCCAACACCTCTTGGATACTAGGTTCCTTAAGGAGCGGTTCATATGTTCGTTCACTGACCTGTTCTGGTACAAACAGTGACCGGAATTTTCCTCCAGTGTGTTGTGCCATTTGTGACGCAATTGTGTTAGCTTGAATCGCAACCGATTCACCAACACCACCACGTGCGGGCACGAATAACAAATCACGCTTGTTCGCTAAGCGATTAGTTAGGTGATTCGCAACGTGCTCCATGGTGTGACCACCCATTACCGCAACGATGTTCTTACCTTCTGGCAACAACTGCTGTAATAACTGATTCACTTCTTCGCCCATGGTCCCAATAACTTTTAACTGTCGATCGGAGTCGCCGGAAACGATGATGCACCGTTTAATGTTAAAACGTTGTGCTAACTGTCGTTCCTTCTGGCGAATCCCCATCAGCTCATCCATAAACTGACTCAGTCCGAGTAAAACGTCTTGTCCCTGCTGCGTCACCTGCATCCCCGACTTGCTTGTCATAATCAAATCAAGTTTGCGTAAGGTATCCGTTTCAGTTCGCAACGTCCGCTCGCTGACGTCTAAAGTTTGTGCTAACAACCGACGTCCAACTGGGGCCATCCAATTAATAGTACGCAATACCAAGTAACGACGACTCAGCATGTCCACCATATCTGGGGCAATTGCCTCAATCCATTGAATATCTGAATGCATGGCATCCAACCTGCTCTCTAGTGGGACGGATCTAGTCCAGCTATGTCGAATAACGACCCAAAGACTTCAAAAAACAAAGCACACAACTCAAATTTACTACGAAATCGATGTTGCATACCTCTCTTACCACAACAAGAATTATAACAGGTTCGGTTAGCCGTTGCAAATTTAACAGCGTGACTCGGTAGAACCGATTGGTCTAAATACAGACAATTACTATTATTCGGTCTTTAAGTACTGTTTTCGTTTAGACGAAGCTGGAATGTTAAGATTTTCCCGGTATTTAGCGACTGTTCGCCGGGAAAGTTCGACATTCTCTTCCTTAAGAATCTGAACTATTTTCTGGTCTGAAAGCGGTTTTTCTTTATTTTCCTGTTCAATCAGTGCAATAATTCGGTGCTGAACGTTGTCTGCCGACACTAATTGGCCATCAGTGGGACGCTTAGTGACCGCCTTGGTAAAGAAACGTTTAAGTTCAAACATTCCGAAGTCCGTTTGAATGTACTTTCCATTAATACTTCTACTGATTGTTGATTCATGGACTTGTAGTTGCTGTGCGACATCCCGCAATAATAATGGCTTTAGTTCCGTACTCCGCTCCAGAAAGAAATCGGCCTGACGTTCAATGATCGCACTTCCGACCCGAAAGATAGTTGATTCGCGTTGTTCTAGGCTACTTGCAATCCATTCATACTCAGATTTCTTTTCTTTAAGGTACTCCGTGACCTGCTGATCCCCGTGACGGTTCATTTGTTGATAGTAGTTACTTTGAAACTTTACGACCGGTTGGGCCATAGACGCCGTCCGAAGCGCCAACTGACCCTCGTGATTGGTGACAACCAGATCAGGGAAAATATAACCGGTCGTTTCTTGACCAACCGCCGTCCCCGGTACCGGACTGAGTGTCCGCACGTAGTCATAAACACTCGAGATATCAGCTAGCCCGACACCGTACTGTTTGGCAAGTTGTTCCCAGTGCCGATTAACAAAGGCCTCAAAGTTTTCTTCTAATATAATGTACGCTAAATTTGGTGCGTGGTCGTCATTCTCCGTTTGCAGCATCAGGGATTCTTGCAAACTGCGTGCCCCAACACCCGGTGGGTCAAGTTGTTGTAATAACGTTACTGCATCAAGCAGTTCGATCGACGATGCCCCAGTCTCTTTCTTTGCTTGCGCTTCATCAATTCGTAAATACCCGTTTACATCAACGTATTCTATTAAGTATAAGACGATCTTTCGCAGGGGCGTATCACGCATCGTCAAATGAATCTGATCTAATAAGTATTCAAATAACGAGTGTTGATTAGTTGTCGATACTCGTTCAATAAAATCGTTTTTAGCCGTGACGTTTTTAGCTGCGTCCAACCCAGCATGGTTCGCATTCCAGTTAGTATCAACGTCAATTAGTGGGTTTTCGAGGGCTTTTTGGGTGAGAAAGTCTCGTAATTCCTCAACATTGAACTGCAACATCTGAATCGACTGCTGCAACCGTTGAGTCATGGCTAGTTTTTGTGATTGCCGTTGTTGCTGGCGAAAGCCTTGGCCTAGTGCCATAAATAATTCCTCCCAAATAAATTTTTATTTAAAACCCTTGTGTTTTTATCCATAATCCGCTAAACTATAATATGTTGTTTAGGCGCCCGTAGTGTAATGGATCGCACGTAAGATTCCGGTTCTTGAAATGGGGGTTCGATTCCCTCCGGGCGCATGACTTAGCTGAGATTATATCTCAGCTTTTTTTATACCCAAATATCATTTTTTAAACGATACCGCTTCCACTTTCATATAGTAACGAACTTTTAAACGAACCACAAGTTTGCCACCTGGTGCGTTCACCTAATATTTAAGCTCCCCAACTTGAATATCGGCGGGGATTTAGCTATGCTATGTTTTAGGTAGGCTACCGAGACGGCCCGTGTAAAAGTGCGCGAAAAAAGAGACCGGGTCCGCCCGATCTCTAGCCGTATATGATAGAAACCTAAGTATACCACGTTGGGCAATAAAACGGTATTTTGATTTTGAGGTTTTTCTTTTGACCTTTACTGACCTTAGCGGTAAACTACATTTATATTAGCAATTAGCTAATCATTAATATTGAAACTTTAGGAGGCTAACAGTTATGTATCCAGTTCCGACAGTTATCGAACAGTCATCACGCGGCGAACGCGCTTATGACATCTATTCACGACTATTAAAAGACCGTATCATCATGCTCTCCGGTCCAATCGAAGACAACATGGCTAACGCCATCATTGCCCAGTTACTATTCTTAGATGCCCAAGATTCAGGTAAAGACATCTACCTTTATATCAACTCTCCAGGTGGGGTTGTCACTGCCGGCTTAGCTATTTATGACACGATGAACTTCATCAAATCTGACGTTCAAACGATCGTTATGGGAATGGCTGCTTCAATGGCCAGTGTCTTGGCTTCGTCTGGTACGAAAGGCAAGCGTTTTGCTTTACCTAACTCCGAAATCTTGATTCACCAACCATCCGGTGGTGCTCAAGGTCAACAAACGGAAATCGAAATCGTTGCCGAAGAAATCTTGAAGACTCGTAAGAAGATCAACCAGATTTTAGCCGACAATGCCGGTCAATCCGTTGAAAAGTTGAACCACGATACGGAACGTGATAACTACCTAACGGCTCAAGAAGCCAAGGATTACGGTTTGATCGATGATATCATGGAAAACAACAACTTGAAATAATCGAATTTTTAAACTGAACTAGCTTAGGCTGGTTCAGTTTTTTTGTTGTTCAGCACTAAACTTGTATCCGCCTACCGAGTGCCGCATACTAGCCTTATCATAACTAAAAAGGACTGTTATTAATGACAAAAGTTTACATTGCCGGTCAGCTGCCAGCTAAGGCAACCGCACTACTTGAACAAACAGCGCTCCAAATCGAAACGTATCAGGGCACGCAATTAATTGACCACGCTACCTTGAAAGCCAGCGTCGCCGATGCAGATTATCTCATCACCCCACTCTCAACCACGGTCGACCGTGACATCTTGGACCACGCCCCCCATTTAAAATTAATCGCTAACTTCGGCGCGGGGACTAATAACGTGGACACGGCTTACGCTGCCACCTTGGGAATTCCGGTCACTAATACCCCGAGCGTCTCATCGGTAGCGACCGCTGAATCGACAACCGGACTCATCATTGGGTTAGCTCACCGAATTGCGGAGGGCGACCACTTGATGCGGACCACCGGCTTTGCGGGCTGGGCCCCACTCTTCTTCCTAGGCCACAACTTGCAAGCTAAGACGCTCGGCATTGTTGGCATGGGCCAAATCGGCCGCGAAGTTGCCAAACGTATGCACGCTTTTGATATGCCAATTCTTTATACGCAACGCCATCGCTTACCAATTAGCGTTGAAACTCAGTTGGGGGCGACCTACGTCTTATTAGAAGATTTGCTCGCACAATCAGACGTGGTTTCCTTACACCTACCACTGAATAAAAATACAACGCACATGATTGACGCAACCGCCTTTAAGCAAATGAAACCAAGTGCTTACCTCATTAATGCCGCCCGGGGACCAATCGTTGACGAAGCTGCCCTAGTAACCGCACTACAAACTAAGCAAATCGCAGGGGCCGCGCTTGACGTTTACGAACACGAGCCTGACGTTGAACCGGCCTTAAAATCAATGGCTAACGTGTTGTTAACGCCACATTTAGGTAACGCAACCGTCGAAGCACGCGACGGCATGGCGACCATTGTTGCTCAAAACGTAATTGCTGCCAATCAACATCAGCCAATTCAATTTATTGTCAATGGCGTTCAAAATTAGCAAAAAAGGATTTGAGACGACGGCCTCAAATCCTTTTTCAGTTAACAACGTAGCTTGTAAGTCAGCGTTTCAATAAGTTTTTCACGGTCTTCGTTAGGTCAACGATCTGGTGCACGAGCACCACAATAATTACAATTTTTTCCCACAGCTTCAATTCTTTCATTCGTCATTCCCCCAATTAATTAGTTATTTCATTATATAACTAACCTTTACTGATATAAATAGATCAAAAAATCTGGCTGACAGTCCCGGTGTACTTCCAGGACTACCAGCCAGATTTTTTAAGGTCTAAAGGCAAAAATAATTACTAATTAACTGTTGTAGCAGCGCTAGAGCCAATAAAATTGTTAAGCTTCCCACTTCCAGTCGTCCGTGGTTTCATCTGCACGTGGCGACCGGTTCAAGCTAAAAAGCGGTTATGAACCCCACATTCACGGCAGATTCATCATGGACGATCTTCAGCTATGTTGAGGTTACTAGCAACTTGGTTAGTTTGTTTGACAGTAGTCTTAGCGTAGCCGGCAGAACCAGCGGGCCGTGTCGGCACTGTTAGCTGGCGTTTTTTTGCCAGGTTACAGTGCGGGGCGACTTGAAAGACTCGCCCTTTGAGGCTTTCAAGCGAGGCGGAAGACCGTTGTTTGTCTGTAGCCGACCCCATGGCCCACTGATTCTGCCGGCGAAGCGCCGAAAAGGCTGGCTTCTTAGCGATAAACAGTACCATGGCAGCAATTGAACTAGTTTCCTCAATAAATCGTTCACTTACTGGGCAACGTACGCATACTTATAATTCCACTGAGTACCGGCAGTGTTGTGAATAATGCCTTTGACCTTTGGATTTTGCAAGTAGGAATAAACCGTCTGATAAAGCGGTGTAATCCCTTGGTCCTGCATAATCGTCCGTTCCGCCTGAAGCATATCTTGCCAGCGGGCGTTAGTGTTATTCGCATCCTGATCTTGCGCCTTTTTCACTAGTGCATTATACGTAGAACTGTTGTACTTCCCGTAGTTATAGCCACTGTTCGATGTCATAATCTGCAAGTGTGAAATTGGATCGTTAAAGTCGGCACCCCAACCACTTAGGTAAATATCAAAGTTTCCTGATTGGGCCCGGCTCTGAGCAACCTTGGCTGGAATGTTAGATAAGTCGACCGTCAAGCCACTCAAATTCTTTTCCAACGCGGACTTCAAATACTGTGAAATTGGCTTGTTCGGCTCATCATTAGACGTTAACATGTGTAACGTTAACTTCTTCAAACCGGTCTCTTTCAACCCTTGCTGCCATAACTGCTTTGCTAGCGCAGTATCGTAAGACGTCGAATCTTTAACGACTGATTCATCCGAGAAGTCTTTGCCACTCTTAGGATCATTAGCTAAGTCCTTTGGTACGAACGTCTGAGACGTGGTCGAGGCATCCCCAATCACGTTTTTAACTAACGTGTTACGGTTGATTGATAGTGAAATTGCCTGACGAATCTTTTCGTTGTTTAACGCCTTTTTAACCGTGGCGTTACTATCTTTAAAGTTATAGACCAAGAACGCGGTGATGGAATATGGATAAGTCGTGTAATCACTATTGCTCTTCATATTCTTAACTTGTTCGCTGGCCAACTGCGTTAAGTCCAATTTTTTCTCTTGGAATAGGTTCAACGTCGTGGTTGTACTTTCGTTGACCGTGTAATTGATCTTTTGTAAATGAACGGCTTTTTTGTCCCAATACTGGTCATTCTTAACAAATTGCCACTTGTTATTAGTCCCCGTCCAACCGGTTAACTTAAATGGCCCGCTGTAAAGCATGTATTGAGCCTTCGTCGCGTAATTACTGCCCCACTTCTTAACCGCTTTTTCACTGATTGGTCCAAATAGTGGGTACGTCATTAATTTCTTAAAGTAACTAATTGGTTTCTCTAAAGTGACGATAAACGTGTGCTGACCCTCAGCTTTTACACCAAGTGTGCTTGGCGACTTTTTACCAGCAACGATTGCGTCGGCATTTTGAACACCTGAGAATAGGTAGGCGTACTGCGATTTAGTGGCCGGTGTCACCGTGCGTTTCCATGAATAAACAAAATCCTGTGCCGTAATCTTGGAACCATCGCTCCATTTGGCATCTCGAATCGTAAAGGTATAAGTCTTCCCATCTTTAGAAACCTTCGTCGCTTTAGCTAAGCCCGGTGTGATACTACCGTTCTTGCCCAAGCGGTATAAGCTTTCAAAAATATTCCCGGTACTGCCATAACCGGACATGTTGGAAATATCAATTGAATCAAGTGAACTTGGATAAGATAAATTTAAGACTTGATTGCTGGCGTACTTTCCGTTGCCCGTGCTTTGACCACTCTGCTTGCCACAGGCTGCCAACACCGTCACTAACAATAAACTAAAAATAACCGTTAACACTGATCGCTTTTTCAATCTTTTTCGCCCCTTTTTTTAATATTCAACTTACTGACCCTTAATTTGACCGGAAACAAAAAACGCCCGCTTAGAATCTCGTCAGATTCCAAGCAGGCGTTTCAAAAATAACGTTTTGAGCTCAATGCCGTTAGTTTTGATGCACTAGAGACGCTTGTAATTCAACGCAAATAACCATGTTGTTAGGTTCACAACATGGGCAGCACATCATCATTTGTTGGTTAGCTGACTTTTGCATGATTACGTCTCTCCGATTTCATAAGATGTGTACAGTATAGATTTAGCCACTTACTTTTGTCAAGTAGTTTTATCATCAAAAATTCATTTTCTAATTAAAAATGCTGCACTACCCTTGGTAGTCACAGCATTTTTTGGGCTCTAGAATATTGGGTGTTGATGGATTTCCATCAACACCCAGTTTTTGTGTAAAATAAAAAGGACAAATCTCCTCAATGCACCACTAGCACCGACCAAAGTAAAAGTAAAGGCAAGTGAGAAAAGATGTCCCAAAACCATTTTATCGAAGATACTCTTCAAATTAAAGACCCAAATATTATTTGTACTGATATTGATAGTAGTGATCCAAGCAAACAGGTTGTTCACGCCAAACTGACCTATCCTTTAGAGAACTGCCCACTTTGTGGCCAGCCCGAAGTAGTGCGTTTTGGGACTAACCTAATTAATGTCAGAATGCCCCCAGTCAAAGAACGACCAATTATTTTAAAATTGCGTAAGCAACGTTATCGGTGTAACTCCTGTAAGCATACTTTTAGCGCACAAACATCATTAGTTAAGCCACATTGCCAGATCTCAGAAGATACGAAGCAAATGATTATCT
>NZ_BTPW01000026.1:0-41498 GCF_036246185.1 Lactiplantibacillus paraxiangfangensis | reverse complement strand
GGTTGATGATGTTTTGTTTGAATTCTTTGTCGTAACGAGTTGGCATGTAAAAATTCCTTCCTTTTGAGAGACGATTTATTCATTATACCCTCTCTTAAAAGTTGTCTCAGGAATCAGCTTACATCCAGTGTTATATTCTAGTATAAATTATGGTATTAAAAGAGATTAGGAGGTGGGCATGATGGCTTTTATGAAGCTAGACAACGGTGAGTTGTTGAAAAACATTCGCCAGTTTGCTAAAAAAAATGGGTTAACGCTAGCGGAAGTGGCAACCTTAGCGGGGTTGAGCGCTAGTGCGATTTATAGTTGGAAGAAACACACGCCCTCAGTGGGAACGCTCAAGGAAGTGGCGCAGGTCTTAGGGACCAGTTATACCAAACTGGTTGGTAAAGATAATAAAGATAAGGTCAAGACGGAACGAGTGTCCGCCTCGTCTGCGGTTGATTTGAAAAAAATTGTTGAGAATAATAAGAACCAGTTTGAATATGACGGGCAGCCAATCACGCCCGAACAGTTAAAAATCATTCGTAATGTGCTGAAATCGATGTTCAAAACGCCCCGGCTTTAGTTTTACTTAAGGCGTGGTCATAATAAGTGCAACTCGTTGTGAGCTAGTGTAAAATACTGGTCAGTAATTCAAGTGAGCTTATGTAAAAAAAGACTAACAGAAACGCTTGACGGGTCGGCTCGCTTGGCGGACAATAACTTCAATGTTGAACGAATTGGGAGATGGGTATTATATGAAGAAAGTTACTACTGCATTGGCAAAGAAAAATATTAACCAGTTGCTAACAATCGTTAATCAAGGCCACGATACAATTGAGGTGGAAAATCCCAATACCCAGGATTCGGCTGTCATGGTCAGCATGAAAGACTGGTTGCAGATCGTTGCCCAGTTAGCCAAGACGAACCATCACGATATGGAATTTAGTTAATAATTGAAATTAGGCTTGGAGTATAAAATTACTTCAAGTCTTTTTATTTTGCCTTTTATATTGCCCCGATAACTAAAGAAGTTTGGCATCTTTTTGTTGAAAAATTGCTGTTAGTACTAAATAGTCTTTGGTATGATTAGTGCTTATGGAGTGGTGAAGTGAGGTTTAGCTTGACCAAATAATGACAATTAATAGTCAAATGCTGTTGGGGGAACTTATTTTGGATGTTTATTTTAGTAAGGTGGCCAAGTCACGGTTAATTAGAGTCCTGGGGGTAACGGGGATATTTGCCATTCTAGCGTTGATGACGATAACACAACTGCGGCATCATCAGATGCTTGTGGATACTGATTTTATTTACCATATGAGTCGGATAGAGGCATTTTCGGAATCTGTTCAGGCACATCAATGGTTCGATTTTAGAAATTTTGTAACCTTCAATCAGATTGGTGTTGCAAATAATTATTTTTATCCGTACGTGTATTTTTGGCTATGGAGCTTGATTTATGTTTTTGTTGGTAATCCAATCTGGTCGTACTATATTGGGCTGTTTTTGATCATGTTAGTGGGTCTGATTATCACATACGTCAGTGTCTATTACTTTTCTAAGTCACGGTTTACTGGGTACCTTGTAGCAATCTTTTATATGACGACGCCGTATCATGTCTTTTTATTGAACGGGCAGTCGGTGTTAGGGGAAGTGTTAGCAGCTACTTTTATTCCGTTGTATGTTTTGGGAGTGCGGGAATTACTGCGTGGATCGTTTAAACACTGGTGGGTAATCTCAGTGGTATTGGCGCTGACTGCTTATGCCCATTTGCTAACTTTGGCGATTGAGGTAGGGTTGCTTCTAATTTTGTACCCACTATCTATATACGGAGAAAAGCAGCGCTTACGCCGTTTTATAAATTGTTTAAAGGCGGCCAGTCTATTTCTGGCGTTGACGATCTTTTTCTGGGTGCCATTTGTGCAGATGCTTTTGCGGACGCCAATTCAAGCGACCATTAAGCTTACTAGTGTTGCATGGTTAAATGATTTTGGAACAATGATCAATATGATGCTGACAAACGGTTCGATTAATGGGATTACGGCGAATCCAGGGATTGCTGCACTAATTGCGGTAGGGCTAATTATTGGATTCTGGCGACGCTTATCAGAAGATTATCGGATTGTGGCCATCGCTGGGATTGTTTTCTTAGTTGGGTCAACGTCACTTTTTCCATGGGGGATTGTTCCAGGTCAGATTCAAAATATCATACAGTTTCCTTATCGGCTATATAGTTTAACGAGCTTTTGCTTGCTTCTAACGGGGGCTCGGATTGTTGAGCAGTTGATCACTAAAAGTGAAAACGTAGGTCAAGTTAATTATTTCAAAAAATGTACAACACTGATATTGACTGGCTTGTGCATACTTTTATATATGAGTTTGTTAAATATGAATTACCGAGTAAAAGCCAATAATACGCCGTATACGTCAGCAGTTGCACCTAAGTTGAAGGATGCATTCAACGTCCGCTTTAGACTAGATCAGCATAATTATACGACTTTATTTAAGTCGCCCCGTATCTTTTTTGGGACAATCGACTATGCGCCCAAAGCCACATGGCAAGAGGGTTATCAGGAGTCACTGATTGCTCACAGAGTCTTGATGGGGCATAAAACCATTCGTAGTACCCATCAGCAAAATGTTCAACAAATCACCTACCGATTTAAACTCAAACGTGCTAGTCAAGTGGACGTGCCTGTTTTGCATTATGGCAGTGAAGTCGTCGTCGTTAATGGCCAACGTGCCAGTGCGAAATCCAGCAAACGTGGTAGTACACTAATTTCTGCCAGAGCGGGGAATAACACAGTAACGGTTAGTGAGCCGCGACCAATGTCATTTGTCATATTATTAGGATTAAGTATTGTAACTTGGATTGGACTACTGGGGATAATCTTCAAAAAGTGGTGGTTAAGGGACTTCAAACACTGAATGGTTAATTGCAAATAACAGTCAAGTTTGATCAAAAAATTAAAAATACTAGGAGTGTTTGTTATTGGATCAACGAGTTAATGGGCAACGACTATCATTGTGGAGGAGATTGCCGATACAAGATAGCTTAATGTTAGTTTTTATTGTAATCATTGCCGGATTAATGACTATTCCTATTTTTGCGGGTGGCTACTTTTCGATTTCTTGGGATGGTCGGATTCACTTAGCCCGTTTTCAGCAAATCGTGTGGGCGCTAAAAGCCCATCACTTACCATCACTAGTTTCATTTGTGGGTTTTGGCCAACAATTGTCTACGCTTAACGGAATGTATCCGTGGTTAACGTCAGGGGCTTTCTTTTGGCCAAGTCTGTTCACGGATAATCCACTGCGTGCCATAAAGTTGGGTTTCCTTGTGGTCAACATTCTAACGGGGGTAGCGGCATTCGTATTAATGCGAACAGTGACAAAGAATCGTTACTACCAGTCCTTAGGGGTTTCGTTGTACATGTTAAATACATACCACTTAACCTTACTGTATGCGAGGGTCGATCTGGGTGAGATTCTCGCCTACGTCTTCTTACCGTTCGTCATGTTAGGGTGTTTACGAATCTGGCAATCACCAGGCTTACGCTCAAGGGGATGGTGTTGGTTAGCAACGGGGATGATTGGTGTCGCTAATAGTCACGTTTTGTCGTTGCTAATTGTGACTAGTTTACTAGTAGTAATGGAAATAAGTCGGCTAGTTTTACGGCGCCCGACTCGTCAGGAAATTGTGTCATTAGTAGTGGCGGGAGGCGTTTCAATCTTGGGTTCCTGCTACTCTTTGGGAAATATCATTTATATTGCTAGTCATAATCACTTGCTGGCCCCCCAGTTGAAAATACTCCCAATTACGCCGAATACAGCAGTGGGTGCGCTGCTGTCTGGCGGGCTCAATGAGCGGTTTGATACTTGGAACGTTGGGATTGTAATGAGTATCTTACTGATTATTCAGTTGATAACCATGGCCTTTTTAATGGTACACCAGAGGTCGGCTGATACCTGGCAAAAATGGGCCTGGGCATCGCTAGTGTTGGTTGTTCTACCTGCATCATGGTGGCCTTATCAGTTATTAGTACAAACACCAGTAGCACTAATTCAGTTTCCCGGGCGACTGTTGTCGATTGCAGGATTAGTTCTGGCGATTACCACGGTTTTGTACTTTAAGGAATTCAAACTTCATCCTAGGATCGCCGTTGGGGTACAAGTTGTGTTAATGTTAATGGCCTTGCGAGCAGTTTATGATTACGCGGTGTTACCACAGGATGTGACTAATAATCCGGGACGTGTCCAACTGACGGGAGAGAACTATCAACAAGAACTTATAAACAATACCGTTCTAGGTGAGGACTATCTTCCAGCTAAGGCGAATTTGACTGTACCACGGGAATTAGCAATCAAAACTGTAGACGTTAAAGATAACCAGATTACGTATAAGGTCAAGGCAAGTCGTGCGGGTAATTATCGGTTGCCGATTGCGCATTACCAAGGTATTTCGTATCAGATTCGGTTGAATCAAAAGATTGTTAAAAGTTTAGATACTCACCAGATGAAATTTGCGTTAAACCGGGGAGGAAATGTTTTAACGGTCCAGTCAAATGCACCGATGTTTGACTACGCTTTACTGGGAATTAGTTTAGTCACAGTAATGGGATGCTTGCTATACCTAGGAGTTAGAATGAAACTGATTTTATAGTAATTCAAATGGAATAGGATAGAAACACCCTGCCATTGTTGGATTTGTCTGACAATAGTAGGGTGTTTTTTTACCAAACGATTCTGTTAAAGTGAACTTGCATGATTTAAAATATACTCAATTTTCTTATCAATGGTGTTACCGATACTCCAATCACCTTGATTGGCAAATAAGACAACTGCGACTTTACCATTGTTGGAACCAACGTAGTAGCTTCGGAACTCATTATCCGTACCGCCGATTCGAATACTATGGTCGCTACGGTAGTAGATGCCACCAGAGTAAGTTGATTGTAAATTATTAGTCAGGTCCATAAAGCCAGCGGTCGTATCGAGTTTACCGGTGACTAAGCTATTGATAAAGGTGTAGTAATCCCCAACGCTGGCGTAGACGTTACCGCAACCTAGTTCACTAGAAAGTAGTTTTGCTGAGAAACCATCAGCGTCAGACGTCCCATCACTATAAGTGTAAGCGAGGGGCTTAAGCATGTTACTTGGGACCTGATTATAGACAAAAGTGTGTTTCATCCCTAATGGGTCTAAAACATCTGATTGCAAATTTGACATAAAGCTCTTACCCGTAACTTTGCTGACAATTCCAGCTAGTAGCGTAAAGTTTGCGTTGGTGTAGCTCCAAACGTGTCGATTAGTTGACTTTAAATGACTAATTGTGAAGTTAACCTCGGCAGTTTCATTGGGTAATACTTTGTTAGGGATTTGTTCATCCATGCGAATACCAGAAGTATGATCCAAAAGTTCACGGATCGTAATGTCATGAGCATAGCGGACTTGTGGATAAAAGCGACTTAACGGCGTGTTCATTGTCAATTTATGCTGATTAATGAGACGTTGAATAACTGCGCCTGTCATGGCCTTCTCAAGGGAAGCTAAGGGATAAACTTCATCATTCGTATTCGCAATCTTCTTGGAAACGTTTGCGTCACCATAGGAGAGCGTTTTAACTCCAGCTGGTCCGTTATTGGTCACAAGAAGCGTTCCCATGAAGTGATTTTGTTTAATGATTGCATTGATTTTGGAAAGGGCTTGTTGAGCAGATAGCTTCTTGGCTCTTGTTCTATGTTTAGTAGCTGAGGAGGTGACTGGCCGTACAACTGGATTCGATTTTGATGCGGCGTTACCGATTTGTGGCACTGCTAAAACAGTGCTCAGACTGAGTAGACCAACGACTAGATGTTGGGTCAATGATTTTTGGGTCATAAAAAGATCCCCCCTTCTTTTATGACCCTATTTATAGTGCCAATGTGCTTTAAAGTCACTCATCTAAGTATTTGTTGTTAATCTGACTAACATTAAATTTATATTGGACCGATGGGGTAAAAGAAAGGTACGACCTAGAAATCTCAGAATTTCTGGGTCGTACCTTTTAATAAATATTTATTTAGCTAAACTTTCTGCAAACTTAGTCTTAATGTAGTCTGCTGAAATCTGGAGCTTTTTAAGTTCATCTTCGGTTAAATCAAGTTGAATCTGTTCAACGATTCCGTCGCGGCCAACAATGGCTGGGTAGGAGAGGTAAACGCCGTATTCTTCACGGAAGTTTGAAACTGGCAATTCAGTCAGCGCGTTGTTTAAAACGGTGTTGGCCAAGCGAACCGCTGCGGTTGCAACCCCAAAGCTTGTGTATTTCTTACCTTGGAAGACTTTGAAACCACCTTCACGCGCCTGTTTGTCTAATTTTTCAAGATTCAGGTTCTTTTCTTTGGCAACTTCACTAATTGGATGACCCAACACCCGCACCGTTGACCATGCCGTGAATTGGGAATTACCATGTTCGCCCAAGTTGTAACCGGCGACCGACCGCGAATCAATATGTAATTCATCTGCGACCGCGTGTTTCATCCGGGCTGAGTCTAGCAAAGTTCCGGTCCCAATGACGTGTTTCTTTGGTAAACCAGTCACGGATTGGTAAATGGAAGTGATGACGTCCACGGGGTTCGTGATGGCAACGATGATGCCGTTGAAGCCGCTGTCCTTAATTTTAGCAGCAACGTCTTTCACTTGTGCACTAGTAAAGGGGAGCTCTGCGAAGCGGTCGTTGTTAGGGTTATCCTGTAACTTAATGTCACCTAAAGCGGAGATAATAACGTCGGCGTCTTTTAAAGCGCTGTAGTCATTAACGGTGATGTTGGTATGGAAAGGCAGGTTAGGCATGGCGTCTTGTAAATCAATGGCGTCAGCAACGACCTTTCCTTCGTTAGGATCGATTAAGACTAAGTCGTCGGCGAAGCCGTTAGCGACGATGTAGTGGGCTGCGGCGTCACCAACGTGGCCTAGCCCGATAACTGCAAGTTTACGTGACATATAAAAGCACTCCTTTGATTTTTAAGTTCTTACTAATTAAATTACCATTTTTCTAATCGTTTTGAAATAGTTTTTTGAACAAACTTCAAAATCATATTCGTTGAAAGTTAAATAGGGTATAATTAGTGCATTGAGAATTTGTCAATTAGAGGGGGCGTGGCGGTGTTTAAACGCTTAAGAGAGTCTGCGTTAATGTTTTGGTCGCTAGAAATTTTAATTGTGGCGACTTTGATCTGGGTTTGCACGAACATTGGGTTCCTATTCCATCCAATTGGCGTGTTTTTGAGCGTCGTGTTCATGCCAATCGTTATTTCAGGATTTTTATTTTACATGTTGAACCCGTTAGTTAAAACGCTAACGCGGGTCCATTATAAAAAATTCCGCATCTCAAGAACCGGTGCGGTTGCCATCGTATTTGTGCTATTATTTGGCTTACTTGCTTGGGGCGCCGTTTCCTTGATTCCGCGGTTAGTGACCCAGGTGACGCAATTAATTTATAATTTGCCAAGCATTGCGACCGAAATGCAAAAAGCGGCGACTGAACTGATCAGTAATAGTTCAGTTTTGAAAAAGGTGGACGTTTCTTCCTATATGAAGCAGTTCAACGTGGAAATCAGTAAGTACGCGCAAAACTTCTTGTCTTCCTTATCCAGCAGTATCGTCACGGTCATTTCAACCATTACCAGTGTGACGATTATGGCCATCACGATTCCAGTTGTGTTGTTCTACATGTTGAAGGACAGTGAAAAGTTTATTCCGGCCATTAGTCGGTTCTTGCCGCGCAAGCAGCGCCCAGAAGTGGTCGGTTTGATCCAAAAGATGGGCGATACGATTTCTAGTTACATCAGTGGCCAAGTCATCGAATGTATCTTCGTTGGGACGTTTACGGCGATTGGTTACATGTTAATTGGTCAACCATACGGATTATTGCTCGGAGTGATTGCCGGGTTGGCGAATATTATTCCGTACTTAGGCCCCTACATCGGGATTGCGCCGTCACTGATTGTGGCGTTTACCCGGTCACCAATGCAGGTCGTGTACGTGGTCATCGTCGTTGTGATCGTTCAACAAGTTGACGGTAACTTGATCTACCCAAACATCATTGGTCGGACATTAAAAATTCATCCGTTGACCATCATTATCCTATTGTTAGCCGCCGGTAATATTGCGGGAATTTTAGGGATGGTCTTAGCGATTCCGTTTTACGCGGTCGTTCGGACGGTGGTTGTTTACCTATATAATATCGTTGAGTTGCGCAACGCAGAACGTATGCGCATGCAAACGACGGTTTACCAGCCCCAACCAGCAAAAGCCACTAAGCTGGATTTACCAACGGGGAAAAAGAAAAAATAAAAATGTTGACTCAAAAGATCCATTCAGAAATGTTTGCTATTTCTGAATGGATCTTTTTCTATTACTTGGGGTCGAAACGTGCGGAAAAAGGCAATTTGTTCCGCTTAACCCGAAAACAGTGACTATTCCAAGCCCAGGAATAATCACTGTTTTCACGTTAATGCTCACAAATTAATCGCCTTTTTCCGCATGCTTATTTGGGGTCCACCGCGTGTCCGCCGAATTCATTCCGTAAGGCTGCGACGACTTTCCCGGTAAACGTGTCGTCACTGAGCGAACGGTAGCGCATCATGAGGGCCATCGCAATGACCGGTGTCGCAACTTGCTGGTCCAGGGCCGTATCCAAGGTCCACCGACCTTCACCAGAGGAGTGCATGACGCCCTTGATTGCATCTAGGTTTGCGTCATCGTTGAAGGCGTCTTCAGCTAAGCCCATCAGCCAGCTACGAATTACGGAGCCGTTATTCCAAACCTTTGCAACGGCGGCGTTGTCGTAGTCGTAGGGACTGTGCTGTAAAACGTCGAACCCTTCACCGATGGATGCCATCATGCCGTATTCAATCCCGTTATGCACCATTTTTAAATAGTGCCCACTACCGACGGGACCGGTGTATAAGTAGCCGTCTGGTGCGGAAATTGCTTTAAATAGGGGTTCAACGGTCTTAAACACGGCGGGATCGCCGCCAATCATGAAGTTTCCTTGGTGTCGCGCACCGGCTTGTCCACCGGAAGTACCCACGTCCAAAAAGTGAATCCCCTGATCCGCTAATGTTTTAGCGTGGGCAATGCTATCTTGATAAAACGAGTTGCCACCATCGAGGACGACGTCACCAGCCTGCAGCGTGGTTGCGAGCTGATCAATCACGTGGTCTGTGGGTGCGCCAGCGGGAATCATGAGCCAAATCGTTCGAGGCGTTGGTAGTTGGGTCAATAAGTTATTTAAGTCCGTTGCGGTTGCTAAGCCGTGGGTTTTAGCGGTAACTAAGTTATTTGAATTAAGGTCCGTGCCGACCGGAGTATGTCCGTTATCCTGCATATTTAACGCAAGGTTCATGCCCATTTTTCCTAAGCCGATTAATCCGATTTTCATATTAATAACCTTCTTTTCTTTTTATCTTCGCCACTATTATCGTAAAATTATTTTCAAAAGTCAAGTGATAAAATGTAAAAGATTTTCATATTAGAACGAATTAGAGTCGAGTCAACGGGTGAGACTGGATTTTTTGCGCAAAAATCAGTAGAATATGTAAGGCTATGTTTTTTACAAACGGGGGTTTCCCGTTTTGCACGTTGAATATAAATGGATGTTTATTGAAAGGATTTATTAATGAATAAAACAGAACTTGAAGCCGCGGTCGATACCCGGCGAACTTTTGCAATTATTTCTCACCCGGATGCCGGGAAGACGACCATTACTGAACAAATGTTATTGTTCGGTGGGGTGGTCCGCCAAGCAGGGACGGTTAAAGCCCGTAAGAGTGGCAGTTTTGCCAAGTCTGATTGGATGGAAATTGAAAAGAAGCGTGGGATTTCCGTAACGAGTTCCGTCATGCAATTTGATTATGACGGCAAGCGGATCAACATTTTGGATACCCCTGGGCATGAGGATTTCTCAGAAGATACGTACCGGACGCTGATGGCGGTCGATTCAGCTATCATGGTCATCGACTCCGCTAAGGGGATCGAACCACAAACGAAGAAGTTATTCCAAATTTGTAAGATGCGTGGGATTCCGATTTTCACGTTTATGAACAAGTTGGACCGTGATGGTCGCGAACCACTTGATTTGTTGAACGAACTTGAAGAAGTCTTAGGCATCGAAACTTACCCAATGAACTGGCCCATGGGAATGGGTAAGGGTTTGAAGGGTTTATATGACCGGTACAACCACCGCGTGGAACTTTATCATAACGAAGCACACGGCGAAACCTTCTTACCATTGGATAAAGACGGTAAATTGGATTCAAGTAACGAGTTGACTAAGGACAGTATTTATCGTGATACTCTCGAAGAGATGGAACTGATTGAAGAGGCTGGGAACGAATTCGACGAAGCCAAAGTGGCCTCTGGTGATATGACCCCCGTTTTCTTTGGTTCAGCGTTGACCAATTTCGGGGTTGAAACGTTCTTAAAGACGTACTTACAATACGCCCCAAAGCCGTCTGCTCATAAGACGCGTGAAGATGAAATCGTGCAACCAACTGACGACCAGTTCTCTGGTTTTGTGTTTAAGATTCAAGCAAACATGAATCCCAATCACCGGGACCGGATCGCGTTTGTTCGGATCTGTTCAGGTGAATTTGACCGTGGGATGGACGTCTTCTTACAGCGAACCGGCAAGAAAATGCGCCTTAACAACTCGACGCAGTTCATGGCGGATACGCGTGAAACGGTTGAAACTGCCGTTGCGGGTGATATCGTTGGGCTTTACGACACGGGTAATTTCCAAATTGGAGATACGATCTACGCGGGCAAACACGCTGTTCAGTTCGAAAAGCTTCCACAATTTACACCAGAACTTTTCATGCGGGTCACGGCGAAAAACGTGATGAAACAAAAGTCGTTCCATAAAGGAATCGAACAATTGGTTCAAGAAGGGGCCGTTCAGCTCTACACGTCTTATTCAACTGGGGACTATATTCTTGGTGCCGTTGGGCAACTTCAATTCGAAGTGTTCAAATTCCGGATGTTGAACGAATATAACTCCGAAGTTGTGATGGAACCATTGGGTAATAAGACGGCTCGTTGGATTGATCCGGAACAATTGGATGAAAAGATGTCCAGTTCACGGAACTTACTAGTGAAGGACCGTGCGGGGGCACCGTTGTTCTTGTTCGAAAACGCGTTTGCGGAACGCTGGTTTGCGGATAAGTATCCCGATGTTAAATTGACGTCGAAACTCTAAAAAAAGTGAACCGTTGAGGAACCGCTTTCATTACGATGATAATAAGGGTCAGCCACTTAAACAAAGTTGGCTGGCTTTTTTTACGGTTTCATCCGTTCGTTTCCATGGTAAACTAGGACTATTGTTTTGGTTACAGTTAGGCTGTAACCTTGTTTTTTTAGATTAGGAGGCTTTTTTACTTGAACCTTGTGATTGCGTTACTCCCCGCACTTGGGTGGGGTTTGAATCCATTATTGATTTCAAAAATTGGCGGGAAACCCGTCAATCAAACTTTAGGTACCGGGATTGGTGCTTTGATCGTCGGGATTATTGTGCAAATGATGTATACGCCCCACGTGGCGACGTCAACCTTTCTTTTGAGTGCCCTTTCAGGTGCTTTCTGGGTACTCGGCCAAATCGGGCAGTACACGGCGTATAGCCGGATGGGCGTTAGTTCCACCATGCCGATTTCGACCGGGGTCCAACTGGTCGGAACGTCGGTCATTGGCGTCTTGATGTTCGGCGAATGGAGCGGTGTTGGCGCCAAAATCGTGGGCTTTGCGGCCATTATCTTGATGATTATTGGGGTCGCCATGACCGCTGTGACGGATAATTCCGAGAGTCGCGCCGGTTTAGCCAGTGGCTTAGCCGTCTTATTACCAACGACGGTTGGTTACTGGATTTACAGCGCGCTACCAAAAGCGGTTTCCGCTTCGGGCGTTGCCATCTTCTTCCCACAAATGCTCGGCATGTGTTTAGCCGCACTACTTTACGCATTAATTGGTGGCAAGGGCTTCACGGCATTCAAGGAACGGACGAGTTGGCTGAATGCGTTTGCCGGGATGATTTTTGGGGTCTCCGCGTTAGCTTATATCTTTTCTGCAAAAGCCAACGGGGTGGCCACGGCTTACGTGATTACCCAGTTGAGTGTCGTTATTTCGACCTTGGGTGGCATGCTAGTTTTGCACGAACATAAAACGAAACGCGAACTATCATTGACGTTAATCGGATTAGGGTTAATTGTCGTGGGTAGTGTGATGACGGCCTTCTTGGGTTAGAGATAGGATACAAAACAAACAACGGTTAGGGATGGATATCCTTAACCGTATTTTTGTGTAGTCAAACCATTTTTAAACTGATGCGATTAAGCAACTATCTGAACTAAACGTCAATGGTGGGGATTGATATTAATTTGGTTTTACAATGGCACTAGTTTTTTAATGATGGGGGGATCAGTATGATGAGGTGGAAACAATGGATGATGGGCGTCATGGTTAGCGGTGGTGTGTTACTTGGGGGCCGTACGACGGTAATGGCGGCACAGTTAACCACAGCGAGTTCCGGAAATGTCACCCAAGTCGCGCCCCAAGCAGCACGACTTAAGGCGGGTAAGCCAAAGAAGACGGCAGTGCGTGCCAAAGCGCGTAAAAAGGGGACTAAAGCCACCACAAAAACCGCTACTTTGACACGGAAAGCGACTAGTTCAACAAAACAACCGGTAAAGTCTAAAAAGGTTGCTGCTAAGTCAACTAAACCGAAAAAACGAGCCACGGTCACGGTTAAAAAGAAGCGGACGCCGACTGCAAAGGCTAAGGCGGGAACGGTCAAATATGTCCCGTTAGTTGGACGTGGGCGTTACACGAAGCCCCACATTCACTTTAAGCCGACGACCGAGTATTTGAAAACACAGGGGATTCAAAACAAACCTAGCACCATCAAAAGTGCAGGTGGCTATTTAGACCACTACGGGTTTAAAACGAGTCTCTACTTGCCACAATCACTGAACGGACGGGATTTAAGCGTGCCACAAAGTGCGGCCTTTTCCGCGGATAATCGCTACCTGTACGTGATGTACGTTAACGGCAAGCAGCCGACGAACCACTACCAAGACGGTTGGGCTGTTCGCTACGACTGGACCAAGCTAATGGCGTTAGGAGCCAACCAGTCTGGGAAAATGGGGATGTTGCGGACGGCATCGGCTGATCAGGCGCAAGGGAAGTTGACCAAGCTCGACCGAAAAGTCTTAGCTTGCATCAAAGTGGGCCCAGTGTTTAACTCGGGTCATGCCCAATCCTTAGCCCTTAACCCGAAAACGAACCAGTTCTGGTTTGTGAAGTCTTATGATCAGGAAACGCCTAACGAAATGGTGGAGTTGAACCCGAAGACGCTCTTGCCGGCCGCAATGGTGACCTACCATTCGGATGGCGCTAACTTAGGGGCCGTATTAACGTTTGACAATCAGGGCAACGCCTATTACTGGACGCACGCTAAAGTTGCCAGCAAAAAAGCACCGTTGGGGGCCGTTCGGATTTACCGTGGAAAGGTTTCCACGAAGGGCATTAAATACAGTTTAATTTCACAAGGCCTAGCGACTGATCCGGGGTTCTACGTTCAGTCGATGGGGTACGACGGTGCTAACGGCCGGTTATACTTAGTTTCTGACGAAAGTATCACGTCGTTACCATTAGCCGACTTGGGGCACTTGAAAACCAGTGAGGTTGGCGAAAATAATTTTAACGCGCACCGTGAGTTTGAAGGCTTATTCTTCATGCATCATTCATCTAACGGCTTTCTACTGACGAACAAGGGCAGCGAAGTCATGCAATTAGTTCAATCATAAATTTCCCATAGCAAACCGGTTTTGCCCAACGAAACGGCTAACAAAAAACGCGCTGAATCTTAAATTCAGTGCGTTTTTGATTACTTGATTTTAATAGGGTGGGTTCAGCTGGGTCAAGTAGCGACCAGGCAAGTAACCCCGGCCCTTTAAACGGTACCAAACGACGCCATTATCATCGGCTAAACGCTCGATGAGGGTGACGGTTTCACCGTGTTCAACGGTCGTTAAGTAACGGCCGTACGGTTCGAGGTACGTGTGGACCTGTTTACCGGGAACGAAACTAACGACACCGGTTTGTTTAACCTGCTGTTTAGTTTGCGCGCGGTAGCCAGATGGTAATTGGGGGAGCAACGCGACCCCGGTCGTCAACTGTACGTGTTGTTCGGCAATCCACTGGTCATCCCCGATGGCGTACCATGTGGTGTGGTCCGTTAAGCGGACCCGCATGTACGTTTTATAAGTACTACCAGGTTGCAACTTGGTCAGGTAATCCGTGGCGGTTGCGCCGGGATAAGGATAAACGGCGGTTAACGTTTTGATCTGAACAAACCCAGTACTGAGATCGGTTTGCTGCCAGTTTTGATTCCGGTAAAAAAAGAGCACAGTTTTAGAAGTAGTGGTGTATTCGCCAGTCAAATCACCGACGGAACGCAGTAGCTTGAACCCCGCGACGGTTGGTGCCTTTACTTGGTAAGGCGTTCCCAGTGGCCCCCGGTACATCGTGGGCCGACCGATTAGTTGGCGCTGGTCAATGTCATAGGCGTAGCCCCAAATCGGCTGACCCGCCTGACGTTCATATGTCAGGACGATTCGAGCTTGCGGCTTGGTAAACCAACGGGTCAAACCGTCGATGTGGACTAAGTGGTAACCCGCAATGCTGACATCCGGCAAATGGATCTCTTCACCGACGGTACCGGCAATCATGTCGGGCGTTTGAATCTCGTTACCATCTGCGTCGAGGTGGTGCACTAAAATTAGTGCTTCGGTATGGTTTACGCTGAGTGGGTTGGCACTGTCAGGTTCTGTAGCGGTAATGCTGGTTGCGGATCGGTCATCGTCAGCAGTCCGATTGAGTGCCCGCAACATGGTTTTTAAGCGGTCGAGAATCGACACGGGACCACTCCTTTCACTAATAAATTAATTATACCTAGTATAACGCATTCCCCGTCTAAGCAACACGACTTAAGTAAAATGTAAAATACGATATCCGCCAAACGTGTATACTGATATTTAATAGGGGGAACGTACGATGAATTTAAAACAATTACGCTATTTTTTAGCAGTGGCCGAAGAGGGCCAGATGACCGCTGCGGCTAAACGGTTGCACGTGGCCCAGCCGCCACTGAGTTATCAAATCAAACAGTTGGAGTTGGAACTCGGAGTCCCGTTATTCAAACGGTTGCCCCAGGGGGTCGTCGTGACCGCTGCGGGGGAATTGCTAGTTGGTTACGCGCAGCAGTTAACCCAGCTATCAGCTACCGCTGAAAACAAGGTCCGCGCGCTAGCTCACGGTATTACGGGGACCCTTAACTTAGGGACCGTTTCATCATCGGCCGGGGTGATTCCTAACCCAGCACTGGCCAAATGGTTAAAAGCGCACCCGGATGTTCAGTTGTCCGTCACGGAAGGCAATACGTACGAATTATTAGATGATTTACATAAACGGTTACTGGACGTCGCCGTGTTACGAACGCCATTTAACCAACAACACTTAGTCTGCCGTTTTTTTGCCAGCGAACGGATGGTGGCGGTGTTACCGCAACACTATACGCAGTTTAGCAACCGGCGCCAATTACGACTAAGTGACTTAGCGACGTTACCATTGATTAAGTATCGCCGTTTCAACGAGTTATTTCACGTGGCCTTTTTAGAACAGTCCTTTGAGCCGCAGTTTGTGATGACTTGCGATGATGCGCGGACCGCAATGCACTGGGCGAACCACCAAATGGGGGTGGCGTTAGTTCCCCGCAGTTTGGCCGAAACGTATCGCGGTGACCACGTCCTGATTCGGTCGTTAGCGGATCGTCGTTTTGAAACGCGGTTGGCACTGACTACGACGCCTGAATCACTGGCAACGCCATTAGTGTCGGGCTTTATGGCGCAATTCGATCAGGCGGAGAAGTTAGACTAATTTCAAAAGGAACCTATCTAATTTTTTAATGCCAAATAAAACTGATTTGTTGACCTGACAAGGATGGCAACGCTACCAGTCGTCTTAGAAATTTATTGGGAGTTATTAGGAAAAATCGCGCAAACACTTGTCGCCGTAAGACTAATGGTTACCATCCGTAACGATTAGTGACTGGAGTAATTAAATGGTACACTAACAATTGAAATTTAAAAGATGAAGGTGAAACACGTGATTTATTCATTATTATTGATGCTAGGTGTCGGGGTGCTTGCCGGTGTTTTTGGGGCGATTTTAGGCATTGGTGGCGGGATGATTATTACCCCCATTTTAACCCTTGCCATGGGCTTGGATATTAAGTACGCTATCGGGGCCAGTATTATTGCCGTGATTGCGACGAGTTCGGGATCCACGATTGCTTACTTGAAGGATGAAATGTTGAACTTGCGGGTGGCGATGTTTTTAGAAATCGCTACGACCGTGGGGGCCGTGTTGGGTGCGGTGTTAACCGGGATGTTCAACGCGACGTTCCTGTTCTTCTTGTTTGGCGCGTTGTTAATTTTTACAACGTATAATATGATTCGCAAGTTAATGAACAAAAATAGTGACGCTGAAAACGTTAAGGCGGACCGCATTGCGACGGAACTTAACTTGAACGGGACGTATTATGATAAGGCCCTTGATAAACAAATCGATTATCAAGTACAAAACGTTCCCGGTGGGTTTGCAATGATGTTTGGTGCCGGCTTAGCCAGTGGCCTACTTGGAATTGGGAGTGGGGCGTTTAAAGTGCTGGCGATGGATACCATCATGCACATGCCACTCAAGCCATCGTCCGCAACTTCCAACTTAATGATGGGGGTAACGGCGGCCGCCAGTGCGATGGTTTACTTCTTTAATGGGTCCATTAAAGCAGGCATCGCCGCACCGTTAGCCATTGGTATCCTAGTCGGTGCGCTGATTGGGACACGGATTATGCAACACTTAAAACCCCGCTTGATTCGGATGATCTTTGTGCCCGTCATGCTGTACCTCGGGGTTCAAATGATTCTTAAAGGATTTGGGGTGACGATCTAATGGAAAAGAAACCGACTAAAGCACAAGAAATGCATCAAGTTGAACTAATCATTGGGCAAATCTTACGCATTGGGGTCGTGCTATCCGCTACGGTTATCAGTCTTGGCATTATCATGATGCTCATTCAGGGCACTGGGGGATATCCGAACGGGGTGCAACCGAATAGTTTCGGGGCCATCTTCAGTGGCATCGTTCAATTAAAACCGTTTGCCGTCATTATGTTAGGACTATTTTTACTTATCTTGACGCCAACGTTACGGGTCGCCGTTTCCATCTACGCCTTTGCCGTTGAAAAGGACCACCTGTACGTTTGGATTACCACGGTCGTTTTAATCATTTTGATCGTGGCTTCCGTGATTGGTTACATGGGACGTTGATCAACAAAGATATTTAAGTGAATTTATTAATAAGAGAATGCTGAAAATAAATCGGCATTCTTTTTTATTTGCCCATTTTTGGCTGTTTTAACTAACACTGAAACCGCATTTTTAGGTCGATTTTTGGGTAATGTGATTATTTATTAAGAAAAAAGAACGGACTGCTTAGAATTCAGCCTCAGAAAATTTTATAGCCTGAAAATACTGATGTTTAGCTGTTTGCGAGCAATTCTATTGACTGTAATAATTACAAATAAATTGAATCAGTAAATTAATTATGACGAAATAATGATAAAAATTAGAATTTAGCATTGATTTTAATTTATTTATAATATACAATAACTTTAACTTTTCAAGGGAAAAGCACACACACTAAATTAGGTTAGAAGGGTTGGGGTTTTATGAATTTAAAGACAGTTGCAAAAGTCTCCGCCGTTGCTGGCGCATCACTCCTATTCTTGGCAGCTTGTGGATCGAAGTCATCATCATCGACCAGCGCTAAGAATACGGCTAATTGGACAGAATCAGCCGAATTACCAACGATGGACATTTCGAAGTCAACCGACGTTGTTAGTTCAGATATGCTGAACAACACTAACGAAGGGTTATACCGGATTGGGAAGAACGGTTCGATTACACCCGGAATTGCTAAAGCCACTAAGATTACTAATGGTGGTAAGACATATACGTTCACTTTACGGAAGAACGCAAAGTGGAGTAACGGCGACAAGGTTACCGCCAAAGATTTCGTTTATGGCTGGCAACGGACCGTTAATCCAAAGACTGCGTCACAATACGCATACTTATATTCAGGGATTAAGAACGCTGATCAAATCGTCAATGGTAAGAAGCCAATTTCCTCATTGGGGATTAAAGCTGACGGCGATTACAAGGTAGTTGTAACGCTGGATAAACCAATTGCTTACTTCAAGAAATTGATGGGCTTCATCAACTTCTACCCACAAAATGAAAGTGCGGTTAAGAAGTACGGTTCTAAGTACGGGACGAACAGTTCATCAATGGTCTACAACGGCCCTTACAAGATGACTGACTGGACCGGGACCAACTTATCTTGGAAGTTAAAGAAGAACAACGATTACTGGGATAAGAAAGCCGTTAAGATGGATACCATCAACTATCAAGTGGTCAAGGATCAATCAACGGGGCTGAACTTGTTTAACTCTAATAAAGTGGATTTCACCACGTTATCTAGCGAACAAGTTAAGAACTACAAGACGAACAAGAACTACTTAGTTCGGAAGACGGCCGGCACGTTCTACCTCGAATTGAACCGTGCTGACAGTGATGCCAAGGTTGCTAAAGCATTCAAGAACCAAAAGATTCGCGAAGCTTTATCATTAGCCATCAACCGGAAACAATACGTCAACACGACCTTAGGGGATGGCTCAACGGTTGCTAAGGGTTACGTTTCACAAGACTTAGCAAAGAATCCTAAGACGGGTAAGGACTTCGTCGATGACGCTTACGTTGCCAGCGCAGTTAGCTACAACCAAGCCAAGGCTAAGACCTTATTCAAAGAAGGGATGAAAGAAATCGGCGAATCTAAGCTGAACATCAAACTCCTTTCTGATGATACGGATAAGGCCAAGAAGTCAACTGAATTTATTCAGGGTGCATGGCAGAAATTACCAGGATTGACTGTTTCGAACCAAAACGTGCCATTCAAGACGCGTTTGTCACGGTCACAAAATGGGAACTTCGACACCGTACTCTCTGCTTGGAACGCTGACTTTACTGACCCAATTTCCTTCTTATCACTCTTCACGTCTGATAACTCTTACAACAACGGGAAATACAAGAGTGCCGCTTACGATGCAGCTATCAAGAAGGCTGAAGGTAGCGATTCAACGAATCCATCCGCACGTTGGGCTGACATGGTTGCCGCTGAGAAACAGTTGATGAACGATCAAGCAATCATTCCAGTTTATCAACAAGCGAACGCTACTTTAACTCGGACGAACGTCAAGGGGATCATCTACAACACGGCGGGTACGAACTACAATATGAAGTACATGTCCGTCAAATAACGAATCATAATGTGTGTGCTTTAACTGCACGAATGTGAAACAAAGGGGTAAGGATTGACACATTGTTAATCCTTACCATTTTGTTTTATAATCAAAGCTGTTATAAATTTTAAGGCTAATTTAATAGAATGCGAGGAATTCTAATGAGAAAATATCTCTTAAAGCGGATATTTTACTTGTTCCTGACATTATTCATTGTGGCAACTGTCACGTTCTTCTTGATGAAATTAATGCCCGGGACGCCGCTCCAAAATGAAGCCAAGCTGACCGCTACTGAAAAAGCAGCTATTTTAGCCCAATACGGGTTAGATAAGCCGGTCTGGTTACAATACTTCATCTACATTGGGGGAATCTTTAAAGGTAGTTTAGGGCTATCCTTCCAATTCTCTGATCAAGCCGTTAGCTACTTGATTGGTAGCCGGATGGGACCATCTATGCAATTAGGGGGTCAAGCTCTGGTTGTTGGGATCATCCTCGGAATTATTTTGGGGGCAATTGGTGCGATTCGGAAAGATACTTGGGCCGACCGCTTAGCAACCATCCTATCGATTTTAGGAATTGCGGTACCAAGTTTCGTTTTGGCAATCCTATTGCAATATTACTTAGGTCTTAAGACCGGCTGGTTCCCAGTTGCTGGTTGGGAAGGGTTCGCTTACACGATCCTACCAACTTTAGCGTTGGCGGCGAGTCCGTTAGCCGAAACGGCCCGGTTTATTCGGACCGACATGGTCGACGTGCTTAGCTCGGACTACATTGAGTTAGCCAAGGCCAAGGGACTTTCTAAATTTGGCATCGTTTATCACCATGCGTTGCGGAACAGTTTAATTCCAATGGTTACGTTGATTGGACCACTGGCTGCGGCCCTTATGACCGGGTCAATGGTTGTTGAAAACATCTTCTCCGTTCCTGGTATCGGGGAACAATTTGTTAAATCAATTCTTGTGAATGACTACCCAACGATCATGGGTGTGACGATCTTCTATTCAGCACTACTTTGCTTACTACTATTATTAACCGACATCGTCTACGGAATTATCGATCCGCGGATTCGTCTAAGTGGAAATGGGGACTAGTTAATGGCAGATAATCTAAAAGATATCGAAATCAAACCCGGCGACTTCGAGCCGTTGGATAAAACAGCCGGTCCCGACAATGAACGCATTGCGGCACCGTCCCTGACTTTCGGTCAAGACGTTTGGCGTCGTTTGAAATCTAATAAAACCGCGTTTACCAGTTTTATCGTCTTAGTATTGATGTTCTTGATTGCCTTTGGGGGTCAAGCCGTCTATCACCATGACCCGAACGCGCAGGAACCAAAGTATGCTAACTTACCACCTAAGATTCCGGGTGTTGGGCTTCACGGCCTAAACGGGCATTTGAATCAATCCGGTAAAGACGTGGATGCGTACGCCGCTGCTGGTGCCGGTAAGGACGTTCATTACATTTTAGGAACGGACTACCTTGGTCGGGATTTATTGGCCCGGATCATGTACGGGACGAGAATCTCACTAGAAATTGCGTTGATTGCCACCTTGATTGACTTGACCATTGGGGTCGGGTTCGGGATACTCTCCGGTTGGAAAGGTGGGCGAGTCGATTTGTTCATGCAACGTGTGATCGAAATCCTCTCGTCCATCCCACAATTGGTTGTCATGGTCTTAATGGCGACAGCCTTTACTAAGACGGGGATGGCTTCTATCATTGCAGCCATTGCCATCACGGGTTGGACCACCATGGCCCGTTTGACGCGTGCCCAAACGTTACAATTGAAAAACCAAGACTTTATTTTAGCTGCCCGGACACTGGGCGAATCAGCACCAAAAATTGCGTGGAAACACTTGTTACCAAACTTATCGAGTGTCATCATCATTCAAACGATGTTCACGATTCCAAGTGCGATCTTCTTCGAAGCGTTCTTGAGTTATATTGGGATTGGGATCAGTTCACCACAAGCTTCATTAGGGACGTTGATCTCTGATGGGCAAAAGAACTTCCAATTCTTACCTTATCAAATGTGGTATCCAGCCATCGTCTTGATTATCTTGATGTTAGCATTCAACTTACTCGGTGATGGGATGCGTGATGCGTTTGATCCGAAGTCAAAACGATAGGAGGGTGGAAAATAATGGAAAATCCAGAAAATGTGATTGAAGTACGGAACTTGGAAATTGATTTCCACACTTACGCGGGGGAAGTTAAAGCCATCCGTGATGTCAGTTTTGATTTACGTAAAGGTGAAACCTTAGCCATCGTTGGTGAATCGGGTTCCGGTAAATCCGTAACGACCCGGTCATTAATGGGACTGTTAGCGCCTAACGCGGTCATTAAAAAAGGCTCCATTATGTTTCACGGTGAAGACATTATTAAAAAGTCTGAAAAGGACATGCAGCATATTCGGGGGAAAGATATCGCAATGATCTTCCAAGACCCGATGACGTCCTTGGACCCGACGATGCGGATTGGGATGCAAATTGCCGAACCGTTGATGAAGCATAAGGGATTAAAGAAAAAAGAAGCCATTGCTCAAGCTTTGGAAATGTTAAAACTGGTTGGGATTACTGATCCGGAAGCCCGGATCAACGATTATCCTTATCAATTTTCAGGTGGGATGCGCCAACGGATCGTGATTGCGATTGCGCTGGTCTGCTACCCAGAAGTCTTGATTGCTGACGAACCAACCACTGCGTTGGACGTGACGATTCAAGCTCAAATTTTGGACCTGATGAAGGACTTACAAAACCGAATCGATACCTCGATTATCTTTATCACCCATGACTTGGGCGTGGTTGCCGGAATGGCTGACCGGGTCGCAGTAATGTATGCTGGGAAGATCGTGGAATACGGGACGGTTGATGAAATCTTTTTCAACCCACAACATCCATATACTTGGGGTCTACTAAACTCAATGCCGACCTTGGACACGGCTAGTGGCTCATTGCGGGCCATTCCAGGGACACCACCTGATTTACTTGATCCACCGACAGGGGACGCGTTCGCTGCCCGGAGTGATTATGCGATGAAGATTGACACTGAACAGCAGCCACCGTTCTTTAAGGTGTCTGATACCCACTACGCGGCGACCTGGTTATTGCATCCAGACGCACCGAAAGTGACACCGCCTGCTGAAATCGTGCGGCGACAAAAGAAGTTCGCGGAGATGCAGAAACCAGAAGCACCGTTTGCGCACACCGCATCAAAGGAGTAAGAGCATATGCCTGATGAACGTAAAAAAATTCTAGAGGTCCAACATTTAAAGCAATACTTTAATGTTGGTAAAAAAGATGAAGTCCGGGCCGTTGACGATGTCTCCTTTGATATTTATGAAGGTGAAACGTTTGGGCTAGTTGGTGAATCTGGTTCCGGTAAGACGACGACGGGCCGTTCGATTATCCATTTGTATGAACCAACTGACGGCACAATTATCTTCAACGGTAAGGATGTTTCTAAGTTGCATACCAAAAAGGAAATGCATGAATTTCGGCGTGAAATTCAAATGATTTTCCAAGATCCCTATGCATCGCTAAATCCCCGGATGAAGGTCAAAGATATTGTGGCCGAAGGAATCGATATTCACGGTTTGGCCAAGGATGATGCTGACCGGACCAAGCAGGTCGAAGACTTACTTGAAACGGTTGGGTTGAACAAGGACCATTCCAGTCGGTACCCGCATGAATTCTCCGGTGGGCAACGGCAACGGATTGGGATTGCTCGGGCATTGGCCGTGGAACCACGGTTTATCATTGCCGACGAACCCATCTCCGCCTTGGACGTTTCCATTCAAGCCCAAGTGGTTAACTTGATGAAGGAATTACAAGTTAAGCAGAACTTGACTTACCTATTCATCGCGCATGATTTGTCGATGGTTAAGTACATCAGTGACCGTATTGGTGTTATGCACTACGGGAAGATTTTGGAAATCGGCCCAGCGGATGAAGTTTACAATCACCCGTTGCACGCTTACACTAAGAGCTTGATTTCTGCGGTTCCCGTTCCAGATCCAGAATTTGAACGGAACCGGAAACAGGTTGCTTACGATGAATCACGGGAAAAGGACGATAAGAAGCGTCGCATGGTTGAAATTGCACCAGGCCACTTTGTTCGTGCCAGTGAAGATGAAGTTGCAATGTACACCCAGCGTGCGATTGATGCTGGATTAGTGACGGAATTCTCAGAATAACTTTATCAAATACGCTGTTCAGTAATTTAGCTGAACGGCGTATTTTTTTGATTTCTCAGCCTTAGGTAAAATTATTTAAACTAAATGCCGACCAGTGGTAAAAGTTAATTGTATAAACATTGTTATTGTGTGATAATAAATTTATTAGCTGAATTTATTAATTGTGCTGATAAACCGGCAAAATGTTTTGTTTAAATAATTGATTTAGTTAGTCGTTAAATGGCCAACGGTAACACCATTTTTAACTATGGACCGTATCTGTACTGTTTGCTGAAGACGACAAACGGACCGAAACGAATCATTTGCTAAAAACTCTCAACAATATTGATAGAAAGGATGTATTCGTATGCAACAACCAATTAGCTACGTGTTAGACATTATGCATTTAGAACGGGATTTAAAGCGCTTGACCAGTAGGTGGGCAACGACGACCGGGCTAAAGCTCAATGAACTACGAATCCTAGTTTACGTTCAGGAGCACCCGGGTGTCCAAATCGGAGAAGTCGCGACTGCCTTGACGGTTGCCAAAGCTTCTTTGGCCCAAAACATCGGTACCCTGATTGACAATGGCTGGTTAAGTAGTGAGCCACTTCAACATGATCGCCGACTACGGGTCTTGACGTTAACGTCGAAGGGTGACGAGTGGATGAAAAAGGTTGATAACCAATTAGAAGCATCGCTTTCAACCAAGCCCGCGCAAAATTTAGCGGATCGACTGAACACCCTGCAAGTTTAATTAGCGGTAGGGTAGGAATTCAAAAAGGACTTTACGTAACGACGATGGCCGTTACGTAAAGTCCTTTTTACATTAGTTATTAACTTTGAAATGATAATAATTATCTAAGCCAACACCGGCGACGAAGCTCACGGATGACTAGAATAGTAAGGTCGATGTAATTAAAGTAGTATACGTCTTTTAAGATTGGTGTTAAGGAATATGGCACATTTTGTGTCGAATAAGTGCGGTTTCTTGATGTAATGCTAAATTGCCACTATTTTTAATATGTTACAGAATTTCGGTTTTTTAACTTGTTTGCTTGAATTGAGCCAGAAGTGTTTTCTGTGGAAAACAAGCATGCTATAATTACAATTGAAAATCATATTAAGGTGGTTTTTGGTGTCATGATTAGTGAGGATGACGCACGTGATATTGTAAATACTATCAAAGCTAGACGACGGACATGGCGTGTCAGTCATCGAGAGAAAAACGAAGAATTTGCGTCAACTATAGGTATCGCTGGCGAAGAAATCTATGAGAAAATTTTCGACGAGATTTTCAATAATTTGTCATGGATAGACTACAGTTCAGGGCCATTCCCAGATGCAAGTCGCCGTCATATTCCTGGGGATGTATGGATTTTTGGCCTAAAGATTTTTGAAATCGAATGTTATTTAAAGTTTCAAGATAGACCCAGTGGCAGGGTGATGTGGATTTCGATTCATGAAGCCGAAAGACCATTGCGTTTTCCGTTTCAGTGATTTGATCTAGTGGGGGTGTTTTTTTGATTAAAGTGAATGCAAGAAAGAAATTCTATAATGAAGAGTACGAAAGTGAAGAATGGTATACCGGTGTGGGCAAACTGAAAAAAGTTCGAGTAAAAGACCGCAATGACTTGTACGTGATGCATTATTATTGGAAGGATGAGGAAGGCGAATTATGGTCGGACTTTGATGATCCTACTGCTAATAACAGGCGAGATTTTATTGCATACAGACAAGTTAAAGGCTACCTATCTCCAGAGCAAATAAAAGAATTGATAGATTTATCGGGCCATACTTTACGTAGTTTTTCAGATTATACAAATCTCGGTCTTTCGACCTTATCACAGCTGACAAATAATCTACGGGTACAAACTCCCCAACAAGAAAATATTTTGAGAATGTTAAGCGATTATTTTGATGTTCATAAAAGGCTACCTGAGTTGCATAAACCTGATGAAATGAAGGAAATAGCGAGCGAAATCTCCTTAGAAACTGAATTGGCTTGGGATACGGGATTGAATTACAGCAATGAGACAGATGATGGTTACAGTTTGTCTTTGAAGTCAAAAAAATTGTCAATAAGTGAGGCGGCCTAATGAGTGCTTTAAAATTTAAAAATTATATTGTCAAAGAAATCAACTACCAGAAAAATTTAAAATTTAACAAAGCCAATAAACAAATCACGTTGAAACCGAGTTTTTATGAAAGCGATGAAATACAGGATGGCTTTATTTTAGTTGATTTGAAAGTATCTGTAGGGTCATTAGAAAATACAAAGCTACCTTTTGAAGCTGTTGTCGCATTACAGGGGAAATTTGAATATGTTCCAGATGATGATAAAGATGATTTTGGACTTACGACCTTTATTAAGCAAAATGCAGTGGCTATTTTATACCCGTACGTGCGGACGATCATTTCAAATTTGACTATGGCTTCTAACGAGTATCCAGGGTTCTTATTGCCTACAATTAATGTGAGTGAAGAATTGAAAAAACAGAAATAAATTGACTTTAGTCATACGTTTCAATCATAACAATAGGAAAACCCGTTCAGAAATGTTTGATCCTTCTGAACGGGTTTTGAATTTTGTCTCAGACTTCTTTTCAGAGTTTGAGACAAAACGACGACCACTAATCCTTCAATGATAGCTTATCATCAAAAGGTTAGTGGTCGTTGTTTTCATTTTTCGGGGTGTGCGACAGCACATGACTGCCTGGCACACGCTTATAAAATTTAGTCTTCTTTAGTTTCCGCTGCGAGGACGATCTTACCGTCTTCAACTTTTGCAACCATGTTTTTAGCATCACTGTGGTCGAGATAGAAGTCCGCAATGCGGTCTTCTATCTGTTCCTGGATGACCCGCCGTAACGGCCGAGCACCCATTTGTGGATTGTAACCTAAGTCAACAAGCTTTTCTTCGACCGGTTCGGTAACGTGAACGTGAAGGCCTTGGTTAGCCAACATCTTGTTGACGTCATCGATCATCAATGCCACGATCTTCATCAAGTTTTCCTTAGAAAGGGCGTTGAATTGGATAATGTCATCGAAACGGTTTAGAAATTCTGGCTTGAAGTAATCGGTCAAGCGACTAGTGATGTCGTGGGTCTTACCCTCGGCAGCCGCGCCAAAGCCGACGTTAGCTTCACCAGTATCGCCAGTACCCGCGTTAGAAGTCATGATGATGATGGTATCTTTGAAACTGACGGTCCGACCTTGTGAATCAGTCAAACGACCATCGTCCAAGATTTGCAAGAACATGTGCATGACGTCCGGGTGGGCTTTTTCGATTTCATCCAACAGGATTAAGCTGTATGGGTGACGCCGAACTTGTTCAGTCAACTGACCGGCTTCTTCATAACCGACATAGCCAGGCGGTGAACCAATCAATTTAGCCACTGAATGTGGTTCCATGTATTCACTCATGTCAAAGCGAATCATCGCATCTTCCGAGCCAAAGAGTTCTTCAGCTAATTGCTTAGCCAATTCCGTCTTACCAACCCCGGTTGGACCGACAAACATGAATGAGCCGATTGGACGACCAGTCCCGTTCAAACCAATCCGGTTACGCCGAATGGCACGAGCAACGGCTTCAACGGCCTTGTCCTGTCCAATGACGTGACTTTCAAGGTCAGGCGCTAAGGTCTTCATTTGAGCTTGTTCCTTGGCCTGTAAGTCGCCAACGGGGATGTTGGTCTTTTCTTCGACGATTTGTTCCATATCTTTGACCGTTACCGTTGCGGTGTCAGCTGATTGCTTATCGCCATCTTCATCTGGCTTAGCTTTTTCCAACTTAGCAACTTGGTCACGGTAGTAAGCGGCTTTTTCGTAGTCTTCCTTCTTCAAGGCGTCCTGCTTTTGCTGCTCAGCTGCATCGATTTTTTCTTGAATCGTCTTAGGATCGACCGTCTTCAAGGTCAAGTTTTTACGTGAACCAGCTTCATCGAGTAAGTCGATGGCTTTGTCAGGTAAGAACCGGTCTTGAATGTAGCGGTTCGATAATTTAACGGCCGCTACGATCGCATCGACTGTGTAGCTAACGTGATGGTAGTCTTCGTATTTCTTTTGAATCCCTTGTAAAATTTTAACGGATTCTTCGACGCTAGGTTCATTGACCGTAACCGGTTGGAACCGGCGGGCAAGGGCAGCGTCTTTTTCGATGTCGCGATATTCATTTAAGGTAGTTGCACCAACTAATTGGAAATCGCCACGAGCTAACGCTGGCTTTAAGACGTTACCAGCGTCCATCCCGCCTTCAGCATTGCCGGCACCCATGATTTCATGGATTTCGTCAATGAAGAGGACGATGTTCGGGTTCGATTGAACTTCCTTCATTAATTGTTGCATCCGCTGTTCGAATTGACCACGGATCCCAGTTCCTTGAACTAGGGAAGCGACGTCTAAACGAATAATTTCTTTATTTAACAGTTTTTGCGGAACTTGACCAGAAACAATCTTCTGTGCTAAGCCTTCCACGACCGCCGTTTTACCAACCCCAGCTTCACCAATTAAAACCGGGTTATTCTTAGTCCGCCGGTTTAAAATTTCGATGACGCGGTTGATTTCGTTATCCCGACCAATGACCGGGTCAATCTTGCCTTGCTTGGCTTGAGCCGTCAAGTTATAGCCGTATTGACCGAGGAGGCCGCCGCCGTTGTTATTACCACGGCGATTGCCGCCATTAGGACCAGCTGGTTGGGTCGGTGGGGTCTGTTGCTGTTGCCGGTAGGCTTCGTCAGGATTGACGCCGCCACCTTGCATTGCACGGAAGATATCGTCAAGTCCACCAAAACCAAATGGATCTTGTGCCATATCAGTACCTCCAACTCCGTTATTTGGTTGCTGTTCCTGATTCTTTAGCAGTTGATAGCAATTTTGACAAAGGTTGATTTGTCGCCGCTGACCGTTGACGTTCGTATAAAGATGAATCGTCGCTTCGTTCTTATGGCAATTGTCACAAAGCATTATGCTGTCACACACCTTTCGCATCAGAAATATAACTAAATCGATTAGGATTATAGTTAAAGGTTCAAAGACTGTTTGACCTTTGTTGACCTTTGACTATTAGTATAGCGATTTTACTGACCGTTGCAAGTTAAAAGTCTCAGCTTCAAAACAGGACGCTGACGTTGCAACGCGAGTAGAATAATGCCACCTTAATCTGATTCAATTATTTCCGAAATCTTGATGACTGCAACGGATATCTTGTCTCACTAGGGGATTCGTTGTATATTAAAAACCTAGTCAGAAAAGACGTTCTTGCGTTATCTGACTATATTATAGTACAAAGTGTTATTTTTGCATGTCAAAGGACTGACCAGTCTTGATGTTAGGCTAGGGGACACGGGTCACGACGCGGCATGGGTTAGCTCCGCTAGGCGGTTAATTTAGGAAAATAGCTGATAACTGAGGGAGGCGAATTTTTTGGCAACGGATTATACGCAGTTGATGGAAGATTTACGAACTGGGCAGCGCGAGTCGTTTAGTGTTGAGCCCGAAAACTTCATGGTATTTCATGATGCCTATATGAATTATGAATACCGTAAACGGATTATCGGCATGGCAGGCCTAGACGGACAAGTTATTTACCATTTTGAGAGTGATGACAAGCCATCTAAATAATAGGATTAGCTTGAATGAAAGGGCTTGTATTTTATTTAGATAATTGCTATCATCATTAGTAAGGGCTCTTGAGTACACGTGTTGGCGGCAACTCGAATTGACTCGGGCCAATTTTAAACTCTACATCTTTGAAGGAGATCGAATAGTTATGGAAAAGAAAGAATTTCACGTAATCGCAGACACAGGTATCCACGCACGTCCCGCAACCTTATTGGTACAATCAGCAAGTAAGTTCAATTCAGAAATTACGTTGCAGTACCAAGACAAGTCAGTTAACTTAAAGTCCATCATGGGCGTTATGTCACTTGGTGTTGGTAAAGACGCCGACGTGACTATTTCTGCTGAAGGTGCCGACGAAGCCGACGCCATCGCAGCATTAGCTGAAACTATGAAGAAAGAAGGCTTATCTGAATAATGGCTGAAAAGGTACTAAAAGGAATTGCTGCCAGTGATGGTATTGCAATTGCTAAGGCCTATATGCTAGTTGATCCAGATTTGTCATTCGAAAAGACAACGGTTGCTAATACTGAAGCCGAAGTCAAACGGTTACATGACGCTTTTGATGCTTCCAAGGCCGAATTAAAAGTCATCAAAGACAAAGCGGTAGAAAACTTGGGCGAAGAAGAAGCGGAAGTTTTTGAAGCTCATATCACGATTTTATCTGACCCTGAAATGTTGGGACAAATTGAAGGTAAGATCAAGGATGATAAAGTCAATGCCGAAGAAGCGTTGAAGGAAGTTACTGATACTTTCATTTCAATGTTCGAAGCAATGACGGATAATGCATATATGCAGGAACGTGCTGGCGACATTCGCGACGTGACTAAGCGGGTCTTGAGTCACTTGTTAGGGGTAACCTTACCAAGTCCAGCTTTGATCAACTCAGAAGTGATCGTGGTTGCTCACGACTTGACCCCTAGTGATACGGCTCAACTTGACCGTAAGTACGTCAAAGGGTTCATTACTGACATTGGTGGTCGGACAAGTCATTCCGCTATCATGTCACGAACCCTTGAAATTCCAGCGGTAGTTGGTTCTGAAACGGCCACCACTGATATCAAGGCTGGCGATACGCTGGTCTTAGATGGTATCAATGGTTCTGCTTTATTAAAGCCAACCGATGCTGAAATCAAAGACTACCAACAACAAGCTAAAGATTTCGTTGCCCAAAAAGCTGAATGGGCGAAGTTAAAGAACGAAGCAACCGTTTCTAAAGACGGCAAACACTTCGAATTAGCTTCAAACATTGGGACCCCTGACGATATGGACGGTGTCTTAGACGCGGGCTCTGAAGCAATTGGTTTGTTCCGGTCAGAATTCTTGTACATGAATAGTCCAGAATTACCTGACGAAGATACCCAATTCGAAGCCTACAAGAAGGTTGTCGAAGGGATGAAGGGCAAACCAGTGATTGTTCGGACCATGGATATCGGTGGGGACAAGCATTTACCATACTTGCCACTTCCTGATGAAATGAACCCATTCTTGGGTTACCGTGCTATCCGGATTTCACTTGATCGTGACGACATTTTCCGGACCCAATTACGGGCCTTGTTACGTGCGTCACATTACGGTCAATTGCGGATTATGTTCCCAATGATCGCAACCTTGGACGAATTCCGTCAAGCTAAGAGTATTTTTGAAGAAGAAAAGGCGAAGTTGGTTAAGGCCGGGACACCGGTCGCTGATGATATCAAACTTGGTATCATGATTGAAATTCCAGCCGCTGCCATCTTGGCTGACCAATTTGCTAAGGAAGTTGACTTCTTTAGTATTGGGACCAACGACTTGATTCAATACTCATTCGCTGCGGACCGTGGTAACGAACACGTTTCGTACTTGTATCAACCATACAACCCATCGTTGTTACGTTTGATCAAGCACGTTATTGACGCTGCCCACGCTAACGGCCGCTTCACTGGTATGTGTGGTGAAGTTGCTGGGGACCAAATCGCGGTACCATTATTAATGGGCTTAGGTTTGGATGAATTCTCAATGAGTTCAACCTCCGTTCTTAAGACGCGTTCCTTGATGAAGAAGATTGATACTAAGGAAATGGCTAAGTTAGCTGACAAAGCCATTAACGAATGTGTCACTAACGAAGAAGTTAAGGAATTAGTTGAAAAGAACGTCTTCAACAAATAATTAACATTAATTAAAGGGCTCAATGGTGTTCTATCACCGTTGAGCCCTTTTTAGTATTCTCACTAAAGATTGAAAGTGCTAGGACTAGTCCAATCACTATCATGGCACTGCTTATTGCTAAAAATCCAGTAATTTTCGGCGCTTCGCCGGCAGAATCAGTGGGCCATGGGGTCGGCTACAGACAGAGAACGGTCTTCCGCCTCGCTTGAAAGCCTCAAAGGACGAGTCTTTCAAGTCGACCCGCACTGTAACCTGGCAAAAAAGCGCCAGCTAACAGTGCCGACACGGCCCGCTGGTTCTGCCGGCTACGCTGAAATTGTTTTAAAACAATCTAGTCAAGTTTGACAGCAACCTTCAGTATAACTGGAGGTTGTCCATGATGAATCTGCCATGAGTGGCAACCTTCGATTATCAGACAATGGCAACAATCGTAAGGCAACTTTGAGTGGAGTCGGACAGCCTTGGGTGCTGTGTCGGCAAGATTGGCAGATGTTTCTTATCTGCCAATCTTGCGGAGCGATTCAAAGACGTGGGTTATCGGCTTTGAATCGAGGTTCCAGACCGAAGTATGGCTGGAGCCGTCTCCCGTAGCACCCAAGGCTGTCCGACGGAGCGGATAACGCTCATTACTGTTTTGATGCTGGTGGCAGTTTTAGACTGTTTAACCTTCAATTATTCTAAGAAATATCATAGGACTGTTACGAACCCTTAATTTATATTAAGATTATTTGCAACTCTGATATCGAACCAATATAATTGTTATAATTAAGCATTGAAGCGCAATCGTCATGGCTCAAGCAGATTGACTTGCTTGAAGCAACGTTGGTTTGATGGATGAATTCCAAAATCAACGGTAATTAAGGGGAGAATCTACGTGAACATCGGGATATTTACAGATACATACTATCCACAGGTGAGTGGGGTCGCAACGTCGATCAAGGTATTACGTAATCAACTCGAGCGGGCTGGTCATCAAGTTTACATCTTTACGACTACGGACCCCCATGTTGATAAGAATATTTATGAACGTAATATTTTTCGATTTACTAGCATTCCATTCGTTTCGTTTACGGACCGCCGAATCGCCGTACGCGGACTTTTCAAAGCTTATCAGGTCGCCAAAGACCTTGGCTTAGACATCGTCCATACCCAGACTGAGTTTTCGATGGGCATGATTGGAAAATTTGTCGCTAAACAACTTAAAATCCCATGTGTGCATACGTACCACACCATGTATGAAGACTATCTACACTACATTGCGAATGGCAAATTACTGAAACCGTACCACGTTAAAGAAGCGACCCGGGCCTATTGTTACCATTTGAATGGCATTGTGGCACCGAGCCACCGGGTTTCCAAGACCTTGAAAGGTTACGGCGTGAAGGCCCCAATTCGAATCATTCCAACTGGGATCGACATTAATCAGTATGAGCAGGCCCCGACAGCGGATTACCGCAAAAAGTTAGGGTATGCGCCTGATACACCAGTTTTACTCTCGTTGAGTCGTTTGGCGTATGAGAAGAACATTCATGAGGTTATCGCGGCGTTACCAGCCATTATTGAGCAGGTCCCAACGGCGCAATTATTAATCGTTGGGGATGGCCCAGCCAGAGAAACGCTGGAAAATCAAGTGAAGGATGCCAACTTAAGTGAGCACGTTCAGTTTACTGGGGAAATTGATAACGATGAAGTTTACAATTTATACCAGATGGCTGACCTGTTCGTTTCCGCATCACACTCAGAGTCACAAGGCTTGACGTACATTGAAGCTGTGGCGGCGGGACTCAAAACCGTCGTTGCGTCCGGACCATATACGGATCAGTTACTAGACGATCCGTCATTGGGGACGACGTTTACCGATGAGGCGCACTTGATTAAGGACGTCGTGCGGTATTTACAGCATCCACACACTTTTGATGACCCGAAACCGCGGCAAAAGAAATTGTATCAGATTTCTGCCGAGTATTTTGGCAAGCAGGTCATCAATTACTATCAGGATGTTCAGTTGGCTTATTCTGAAAGTTCTGATAAGTCGGCCAACATCAGCAATTAAGGGGACAAATTATGCTAAACATTACCATGTTTTCGAAAGCTGACTCAGTCAAGGGTCAGGGGGTCGGCAGCGCGTATCAGGAGTTGATGCGGTTGCTACAGACACACTGGCAGGACGAATTTAACATTAAAGTTAACCGGTACGGTCGTTCTGTGATTTCACACTACCACACGGTCAATCCAATGTTTTACCTCTCTACGTTCATGCCGAACCGCGGTCGAAAGATTGGTTATGTGCATTTTCTGCCAGAGACGCTGGAAGGTAGCTTGAAGTTACCACGACCGTTTCAAGCGATTTTTAATCGTTACCTGATTTCCTTTTACAAGCGGATGGACCACATCGTTGTCGTTAATCCGACCTTTATTCCAAAACTCGAAGCTTACCATATCAAACGGGCGGACGTGACTTATATCCCGAACTTTGTTAGTAAGCGTGAGTTTTACGAAATGACTAAATCCAAGCAGTTAAAGTTACGCCAGCAATACGGTTATGACCAAGATAAGTTCATGATTCTTGGCACGGGCCAGATTCAAGACCGTAAAGGGGTACCGGATTTTATTAAGTTGGCTAAACGGAACCCGGACATTCAATTCGTATGGGCCGGGGGCTTTTCATTCGGCCGGATCACGGACGGGTACCAGGACTTAAAGCAGGTCGTGGATAACCCACCGGCGAACTTGTCATTTCCGGGAATCGTTGACCGTGAAAAATTGGTTGACTACTATAATATGGCGGATTTGTTTTTATTGCCGTCGTATAACGAGTTGTTCCCAATGTCAGTCTTAGAAGCTTTCAGTTGCGGGACCCCCGTGTTGTTGCGGGATTTAGATCTTTACCGGGCCATTATTGACGGCTATTATCAGTCAGCGACCGATGTCGACGATATGCAAAAGCAGATTGACCAGTTACGAAACAATCCGGCCGGCATGAAATTTTTACACGACAAAGCCGTTTTAGCGTCTCAAGATTATTCGGAGGAACGCCTAGCCAAAATTTGGCATGACTTTTATCTACAACAAGCAAAAGAGGGGTAGCCATGACAAGAAAAAACATCTGGTCCCTACTGGCGATGGTTGCGCTGGGTGTCGGGATCTCCTGGTACTCGCTACGGAACGTAAAGTTAAGCCATTTGATGAATGATATTGTCACGTTAAATTGGTGGTGGCTGTTAGTCGCTTTAGGCTGTATCGGCCTGTACTTTGGCTTAGAAGCCGTTGTATTGCAAAAGTTTGTTCGACACCGTTACCGGAACTATTCATTTCGAAGTGCGTTGCGGGTGCCCTTAGCGGAGCAATTATTTAACGGGATCACGCCATTTTCATCCGGTGGGCAGCCTGCGCAAATCTTTGTGATGGCGCAATCGGGTATCGACGCTGGGCGGGCGAGTTCGGTCGCTTTGATGAAGTTCGTCGTCTTTCAGGCGATGGTCGTGCTTAATTTCCTATTTGCGATGCTCATTGGGTTTCACTATTTGGCTGAAAAATTAAGTTACTTATCACTGTACGTGTTACTAGGTTTCTTAATTCACTTTGCCGTAATTGTCGGGCTACTACTGGTGATGTACTGGTATAACTTTACGAAGCGGGCGGTCAAAATCGTGCTGATCCCCGTGGGGTGGTTCATGAAGGCGGACCGGTTTGCAAAGTTTCAGGACAACATTAATGAAAAAATCGATTCGTTCTACGAAGAAAGTTTACGCATGACCAAGGATTGGCGCATGTTACTAGAAGTTAGTGTGCTCACTTTCTTCCAGCTGTTGTTCTATTACTTGATCCCATACTTTATCATGCGCGCAATGGGGTACCATGGGATTAACGTTATCATGGTCACGAGTTTGAACGTCTTGATTTTCTTAGTCACGTCGCTGTTTCCAATTCCAGGTGGTGCTGGGGGTGCGGAATTTGGCTTTACCGAGTTATTTGCGAAGTTTATTCCGAGCCACAGTAAGTTGATTTTAGCCATGTTGATTTGGCGGATCTTGACGTACTACCTAGGGCTGTTTTTAGGGATGTTCGCCATGGCGATGCGTCCGGAGAAGGCCGAGGAAATACCGATTGATCAAGAAGTTACTAATAAAAATTAAAAATAGTGGGACAGTAGTGCTCAGCGGTTAGCGCTGCCTACTGTCCCACGTGTATTTTGGGGAAATTTAGGATGGGAAGGTTTTATGTTGAAGATAAGCAAACGACATCTAGTTTGGGGCTTGATGGTTCTGTGTGCGATGGTAGGCGGCTGGAAAATGTCCAGTCAAACAGCCCAAGCAGCTAGTAATAAAGCGGATAAGGTCAAGGCGGCCTACATTATTGATGCAAAGTCCGGTCAGGCCGTGTACGCACAAAATGCGGATGAAAAGTTGCCAATTGCGTCATTGAGTAAGCTAATGACCCTTTATTTGGTCGAGCAGGCTTTGAAAAAGGGTCAAATCAAATGGGATGACCAGGTGCCAATTCAAAAAGAAGTTCGCAAAATGGCTACTAGTGCGACGTTATCGGTTATGCCGATGCCAGCTAAGGAACACTTTACGGTAAAGGAATTGTTCGAAGCAACCCTAGTTGGTTCATCGAACAGTGGGGCGATTGCGCTGGGCGAGTACGTTGCCGGGAGCAACGCTAAGTTCATTGCAATGATGAATGCGCAGGCTAAACGCTGGCACATCGCGGCCAATTTTGTGAGTGCGTCGGGACTAGATAATACTGATTTAACGACTTACCACCTGAACTTAAAGGGAACGGATGAACAGGCACAAAACATGGTTTCAGCACGCGCGATTACAACGATTGCCCGGCACCTGATCAACGAGTTCCCGGATGTCATTACCACGGCGGATCAAAGTAAGGTCAAGATTCATAAGTATACTGTCCCAACTTCTGTCCAAATTATTAAAGGCCAGAAATTTTATGACCCGCGGGTGCCCGCTGATGGGTTGAAAACGGGGTATACGAACCAGGCGGGGGCTTGCTTAGTGGCAACCTTTAAACAGAATGGACGCCGGATGGTTGCCACGACGCTAGGAGCTGCTTGGAAGTTTACGGCTAATAATAATTTGCGGATGATGTTAAAGGACAGCGAGCGGTACCAAAACGTGGCGCCAAAGTCGATTAAGTACCGAATTCCCGGGACAGAAACGTATGTTCGCCTCGTGGCTAAGGGGGCTAATCAGCTATGGGAGAATACCAAACACCCGTATACGGTCCGTCGCGAAGCCACGTGGCCGTTACACCGTACGCAACCGAACTACTTAGGCGCAAAGACGACGGTGCTGAAGCTTCATTTAACCGACCCACAGTCCGGGGAGACTCATACCGTGGCCTATCAGACGCCAGCGGCGAAAACGTTGCTAGGGCCATTACAGTGGGCGACAAGTGAACAGCCAACAAACCAGTTACGTTTGAATATGGCATTTGCCATCGCGGAATAGAAAAGCTTTTTGGCACACGTTTCGACCATAGAACTAGAAAAAGCCGTTCAGAAATAGAAAAATTTCTGAACGGCTTTTTGAGTTTGAACATAAACTTGTTTAGTTAGTGATTATTTAAGCTTCTTTATTAGCTGGATTTTGGATATAAGCAGTTAAGCGGTCCATCGCTTTTTGCAATTTTTCCATGCTAGCCGCGTAGCTTAAGCGAACGTAGCCTTCGCCTTGTTCACCGAAACCAGTCCCAGGAATAATTGCGAGCTGATTTTTACGGGCAAGGTCTTTACAAAAGGCCATGGAGTTTTGTTCGTAGCCAGCGGGAATCTTAGCGAAGATGTAAAAGGCACCGGTTGGGCGGGCAATCTTAAAGCCCAAGCCTTCCATTGTCTTGTAGACGAAGTCACGCCGTTGTTGGTACTGTTCGCGCATTGGAATCGCGTCGTCCATACCGTTGGTGAGGGCTTCAATCCCAGCCTTTTGCGCAATGGTCGTCGCGGCCGTCACGTAGTACTGGTGAACCTTCTTCATTTGAGCTGTCATTTCCTTTGAGGCAAACAGGAAGCCAATCCGCCAGCCGGTCATGGCGTGGGACTTGGATAGGCCGTTGATCAAAATAACTTGATCAGGAATGAAGCGGGCAATGGAAACGTGAGTGCTACCGTAAGTTAGTTCACTGTACACTTCGTCAGAAACGACCCATAAGTTATGACGTTTGAAACAGTCCGCCAAGGCTTTGATTTCATCTTCTACATAAGTGACCCCAGTTGGGTTATTCGGGTAGTTCATAATGATTCCCTTGAAGTTCGCTTCGGGATGGGCGGCAATGAAGTCGTCAACCATCTTAGGCGTAATCACGAAGTCATTAACGCCGGTATCCATGAAGAGTGGGGTAGCCCGGGCTTCTTGGATAATTGGAATGTAAGCTGGGAAGATTGGTGACGGTACGATAATGGCGTCACCAGGGTTACAGATAGTCGTTAACGCGGTTGCAATGGCTTCCGTTGCACCAACCGTTACAAGAACCTGGTCTTCAGCGTCGTAGTGCAAGCCGTATTTCTTAGCTTGGAAGTTAGCAGCTGCCTTCCGCAAGTCTAGTAGACCGGCCATACCAGTGTAATGGGACCAGTTGTCATCGATTGCCTTTTTAGCGGCTTCCTTGACGTGTTCTGGGGTATTAAAATCGGGTTCACCCAGGGTTAATTTAACCATGTCAGGGATGGCACTGACTTCTTCGTCGAACTGACGAATCGTTGAAACTTGGATCTGACTAATCGTATCATTTAAATCATTACGGAATAGAGACATAGCAGACGCTCCTTTTAATTTATAAGTTGTTCTAATTTTAGCACAACTTCTCACCGGCTCGGGAGTTAGTTGGGGTATAATTGTAATTGTAAAAATTTGCTATGAAAAAAGGCTTTCTGCTTAAAAAGCGTGTTATTACTCGGTTTTTTTGCTAGAATAAAAACAAAACGTAAGGAGCGAGATTAGTATAATGGAAAAATCTGAACTATCAGCAATTCTCAAACGATTAGAAGCCATGCGTGCGGCTGAAACCACCGAAGTACAGTCACGGCGGTTTGAAAAGGAAGGCGTAGAACGCGGGCAAGTAGCTTATGATCCCGCAACTTCGACCTATACGTTACAAGAATTCAAGCCAGACCAAACTTTTGAATTTGATAACATCGACCTAGTTGCCATTGAATTATATGATTTATTAACAGACAACTAGGCTTTCCCCCAATTTAGATAGCGTTTCGATAATCCATATTATGTCCGTGTTGAATGTTGAAGAATTTTTGAAGAAACCTTCAAGATATTGCTAACCACTAGCCAACCGGTATAATATGGATTTGTTAATAGTAATGACGGAGGAAGAATTACCATGCCCAAATTTTTGAAAAACACGGTTGGGAAGGTCAATACAACGCTTGGCTTTTATACTCTGACCGTGGTCTTATTTTGGCTAAAGACGTATATCGCGTATAAGACCGAATTTACCTTGGGGGTCAAAGGTCCCGTTCAAGAGTTCATCTTGCTCTTGAATCCATTTCCAACGGCCATTGTGCTCCTAGGAATCGCGTTATACTTCCGTGGTCGCTTGAAGTATTGGTTGATTATGATCATCGACGCTTTACAAACGACCTGGTTATTTGCCAATATTTTGTATTATCGTGAGTTTTCAGACTTTATGTCCGCCGGGGTCATTAAGAGTTCCGGTGCGGCAAGTAATAACTTAGGAACTAGTTTGGGTCAGATTATCCACGCCAGTGACTTTCTGGTCTACGCGGATGTCGTCTTACTGATTTTACTGTTGGTCTTTAAGGTAATTCGAATCGATCCGCGGCCGTTTAAACTACGGTACGCGGCAACGTTGACCATGATTGGGGTCGCGTTGTTCGCAGTGGATTTAGGGATGTCCGAACACGACCGCTCAGATTTATTGACGCGGACGTTTGATAACAACTATATCGTTAAGTATTTGGGTTTAAACACTTATGCTGGCTATAGTTTTTACCAGACGGAAAAGGAAAGTGCGACCCGGGCACAGGCAAGTAGCAGCGACATGAAGAGTGTGCTCGCCTACCTGAAGAAGAACCAGGCCGGAGATAACGTGAAGTACTTTGGTAAGGCCAAGGGAAAGAACGTCTTCGTGATTCACTTGGAAAGCTTCCAGCAATTCTTAATTGATTATAAGGTTGACGGTAAGGAAGTTACGCCAACGTTAAACAAGTTCTACCATGATAAGAGCACACTTAGTTTTGATAACTTCTATCACCAAGTTGCCCAAGGGAAGACGTCGGATGCCGAAATGATGATGGAAAACTCATTGTTTGGGTTACCAACTGGATCAGCGATGACCCAGTACGGGACTTCTAACACCTTCCAGGCAGCGCCCGCAATCTTGTCACAAAAGGGCTATACGACGGCAGCGTTCCACGGGGATGTTGCAAGTTTCTGGAATCGGGATAATGCTTATAAGTCTTGGGGCTATAATTACTTCTTCTATTCTGCCTACTATAAAGAGAAGGCTAACTATACGGTTGGCTATGGCTTGAAGGATAAGATTTTCTTCAAAGACTCGGTTAAGTATCTCGAACAGTTACCACAACCGTTTTACGCAAAGCTGATCACGTTGACCAACCATTATCCATATACGTTGGATAAGCAGAACCAGACGATCGATAAAACGACGACTGGTGATTCGACGGTGGATGGTTACGTGCAAACAGCGCACTATCTGGATCAGTCCTTTGCAGAATTTATCAGTTACCTGAAGAAGGCCGGTCTATATAAGAACAGTATGATTGTCTTATATGGGGACCACTACGGGATTTCAAATAACCACCGGGCTGCGATTGCGCAGTTACTCGGAAAGAAGTCGGTCACGAGTTTTGACTTGGCCCAATTCCAGAAGGTACCGTTCATGATTCATTCAGAAGGGATCGAAGGTGGCGTTAACCACACGTATGGTGGTGAAATCGATGCCTTGCCAACAATTTTTGACCTACTAGGGATCAAGAATAAGGGGTACATCCAATTTGGGACGGACCTGTTGTCTAAGCAGCATAATCAAACGGTCGCCTTTAGAAATGGTGACTTTGTCTCGCCAACCTACACGAAGGTCGGTGGCACGGTTTATGATACGAAGACGGGCAAGAAACTGGATGATATGACGACCAAGCAAAAGGATGCCGTTAAACAGATGCAAAATCATGTGACGACGGAACTCTCCTTGTCTGATCGGGTTATTCAGGGTGACTTACTGCGGTTCTATACACCGAAGGGCTTTAAGAAGGTCAATAAGGCCGACTACAGCTATAAGGTTAATAAGACGCTTGAGTCATTAAAGGATGTTCAAAAGCAGAAGAAGACCAGTCTTCTCGAAAAACGGAAGGGTAAGTCCTCTGAGAGCCTCTACAAGACCGATGCGCCAGAACTATCGGATTCTAGTTCGAGTGATAGTTCCAGCGACAGTTCTAGTTCTAAATAGGTATTAGATGGAAAAGGACGATTGTGACGTTGGTCACGGTCGTCCTTTTTTGCGCTCGGGTATGGGTGGAGTGATAACTAGGTGGTTCTGTACGACGTAGTAGTCGAAACCACGAGTAAGGGTATTCGTCGTGCGACGGAATCTGAAGGAAGCTTCAAGCAAGGTACTGAACTGAATAAGCTAGGGGATGATTGCATCTAATTAGTGGTTAAAATGGGTAGGAAGCGGGAGGTACGGAAAAAATCAGTGCTTCTTGAAATTTTTGCTTGTAATTAAAGTTGAAACCCCGTAAAATATAGTCTGTTGCGGTAATCCCGAGCGAAGATATCTTTTTGAAATTAATTGATAAAAAATGCTTGACCCGGGTCGTGATTATTGATATTATATTTCTTGTCGTTAAGAACGGCATGCAACAATACTCATTATTATGAATATACTGAGCGATGTGAACCATTACATTGAATGTTTATTCAAAATAATTTATAAAAAGTTGTTGACATGTTCTTCTGATGATGATAAACTTTAATAGTTGTGTTGAGGTAATCAACTTAACGATTTAGACCTTTGAAAACTGAACAAAGTTTCGACAAATCAAATGTGTAGGGTCTCTTGATCTTGTATCAAGAGCAAAAACATTTGCGAAGTCAATTCGTGAAAACA
>NZ_BTPW01000025.1:0-42555 GCF_036246185.1 Lactiplantibacillus paraxiangfangensis | reverse complement strand
TTCTCAGTAGTGTGGCGACGATGGCGAGAAGGATACACCTGTTCCCATGTCGAACACAGAAGTTAAGCTTCTTAGCGCCGAGAGTAGTTGGGGGATCGCTCCCTGCGAGGGTAGGACGTTGCCATGCAAAGTTAGGATCAGCTGTGGCTGGTTCTTTTTTTTACATCAAAATGATTATAACAAAACCATAGCGCCGGTAGGGTTCCTGATGAGGAATCCCTACCGGCGCTTTTTTTGTATGCTCTGCTAGTGAGCATTTAAACCCCAGCGGCGTTACAAAGCAATGCTTATCGTTAGAAATTCAGCATTCTTCAGCGCTTCGCCGGCAGAATCAGTGGGCCGTGGGGTCGGCTACAGCCAAAGAGCGGTCTTCCGCCTCGCTTGAAAGCCTCAAGGGACGAGTCTTTCAAGTCGCCCCGCACTGTAACCTGGCAAACAACGCCAGCTAACAGTGCCGACACGGCCCGCTGGTTCTGCCGGCTACGCTAAGATTGTTTTAAAATAAACCGGTTAAATTTGTTAGCAACCTCAACATAGCTGGAGGATGTCTATGATAAATATGGCGTTAATCGTTACTCTACCGACATCTTGAGAGACGCTTTTTTTCAGCGCTCAAGTGAGCTTCTCTAGCAGAGTGCACTAGTGCCTTCTTTTTATATAATTAAAATTATTATTAGACAGGTATTAAATAATTTATACGTGGCAATGTTTGTTCATTCGGCGGCTTGAAATTACAATGATAATGAATTTGGAAAAGTGGATTTATAAATTGCACTAATTATCGTGCATTGATTTGGTATTGTTATGCCGTATAAAATCAGTATCATGAATCATGTAAGGGGTTGCAATAACCAAAGGGATGGGGTGAAATCGTGCAACTGTCCAACCGCCAGATGACCATTGTCACTAAGCTAATCACAGTGGAACAGGCCGTGACGACTCAAATGTTGGCCGACGAAGTCAACGTCAGTGTACGCACTGTTAAAAATGACTTACGTGGGATTCAGGACTGGTTTGCACACTACGGTGACTACTACCGGTCCAAGCCACGCATTGGCATTTGGCTTGAAGCGAGTCCGGCAGCGCGCGCCATGCTTAAGCAACGCTTAATGACTAACCAAGTTGAGAATTTGCCTTGTACACCGCAGGAACGCGTGGCCCAAATTGTCCTATTGCTAGCAATCAATCCAGGATTTATGACGACGCAACAGATTGAAAACAAAATTGACATCAGCAAAAACACGGTCGTTGCGGACCTCGACCGGGTGGATCAATTTCTACAACAATTTCAGTTGATTCTCGAACGTAAAAATTATTATGGCTACCGCATCGCCGGAACGGAACTCAATATTCGTTCAGCGTTGGAAGCCATCTTAAACCGGATTTTGCATACGTTTGAGGCACCGATGCTCACTTCTATGGACCCCTTAAAAGATGTTCAGAAAATTCAATTTCCAGCGGTACCAGAACTTCAAACCGTATTTAACGTCGTCGTAAATGAGCTGGAGGTTCAACACGCCCCGACGCACGCAGACTTCGACCTCGAGGACATCCTGACCATGCTTGTCCGGATGGTCATCTGCACGATTCGTCTGAGCATGAACCATCCTATCAACAGCTACACTCCCTTAGCCGTTGCGCAAACGGAGCAGCAGAAACTCCCGTACGTCCTATTTACTAAAGTGGTGCACCATTACGAGTTTCCTGTCTTGCAAGACGAGTATGACTACTTATTGCGGGGCGTGAATCCCCGGTTCGACGACCAGAACATCGCCGCCTTAACAAATCAAATCATCAAGCAAGTTAGTCAGCACCTCCAGTACCCCTTTGATACGGATGGACAGCTCAAAGTGAACCTATTTTCACACCTGCTAACCAAGTTAAGTAACAAGTACAAGTTTACCAATGAATATAACCCCTTTGTGACGGACCTCAAGAAGCGTAACTTACCCCTGTTTGAAGCCGTTCAAGTGGCCTTGCGGGATAACATTTCATCCAACCCCGCCGTTGTGAGTGACTCGTTCATCACCTTTGTCACCTTGCACTTCATGGTTTCCCTAGAAAGTCATCAAACGACTAGGTATGCGCGGGTCCTGTACGTTTGTTCCACGGGGCTTGGCGTGACTGGCTTGATCAAACGAGAAATTGAGCGGCACGTTTCCAACATTGAGATTGCCGGGTTTGCCTCCATCACGACCGTCGACCAGCAAGTTGCGGCACTTCACCCAGATCTGCTGATTAGTATTTTTCCCATTACCGCGGGCGAGCTTCCAGTCGTCCAGGTTAACCCACTTCCTAGTCACGACGATATCGAACGAATTCGGTCGGCCGTGGCGAAGGTCTTAAAAGTGACGACGAGTAGCCTAACGCCGTTTCGCCCCAAGGTGGGCAAGGAAAGTGGCATTGAAGAAGAAACCCGAACCCTCATGCTTAATGGGTCAGTGATTTATCAAGCGCTTAGTCGTTACTTTGGGCAGCGCATTCCAGTGGGGTACCAAGAAGCCTTTATGATTCACGTCATGATGGCCGTTCACCGGATTTATTATCATCACAGTTACGATTCAACCTTGAAAGTCACCACGTCATCAGAGACTAAGGATGTCCAAACGATCAAGCGGATCTTTTTAGAAAATCAGCTCAGTATTAATGCACCGGAAATTGGCGCGTTGTTGCAATATACCCGCGTACATGAACTGTCCCAAAAAGGAGGATGAGTGGCATGGATGAACCATGGCTCACGGAAGATGTTCGAAAAGTATTACGAGAGGCGCACCATCAACCTGAAACGGCGGATGCGTTGGCCTATGTCTTTAGGCTCATGCGTCAAGCTGAGATTGAACCTACCGAGTTACAGTTAGTTATTTTAATTAACCACGTTAGTGAAATGGTGGATCGCTCAATTACGGGAGAACAGCTTCCCGCCGTTGAACCCGAAATGTTTGCGGGCGTTTCCCCAGTTGCGTTGCAAATTGCGGGGCAACTCGTCAATCACCTTGGTAATTTGTCGGATTCAGAAAAATACGTCGTTTCAATTCACTTTGAAACGGCGCTACAAAACTCATAGGAGGTCGTTAATATGATTAAAGTTGTGATTGCAGATCGGATGGGTAAGGGCCAAAAAGTTGCGGCTGGTGTCGAAGAGGCTGGCGGTACGGCGGTGGTTGTTCCCGGTATGGGCGCTGACATGCGTTTAGGTGACGTTATGAACCAGGAACAAGCCGACATGGGAATCTCCTTCTGTGGTAGCGGGGGTGCGGGTGCCATTACGGCCAGCACTAAGTATGGCTACCCAGAACGTCACGGTATGCGCTCGATTCAAGAAGGCATTACGGCCATTGAAGAAGGCAAAACGGTCCTCGGGTTCGGTTTTATGGATAAGCCAGAACTAGGCAAGGCACTCACGGAAGCGTTCGAGAAAAAATATAACCAGTAATCGCTGATCATAGGAGGGAGGGCCTTAACATGGCAACCGCAATCAACACGACGCACGAACGGACAGTGCGCGTTACCGGTAAGGGTGATACGAAACAAAAGGCGTTTGCGCAGGCGTTGAGTCAAATTCAAAAGCAAGTCGTCGAGAACGAAGATGCCGTCACACTGCAAATTACACCGCTGCAAGTGACCCCGGTTAGTCTACAATCGGAGACTTATCATGAACGTTTCTTACTGTTCTTCTTTCCACGGACGCGCACGACTTATCACGCCACGATTGACGTGTTGGTCACGATCAATGCCATTGATCTAACGCAGGTGCCCTTCGAAGAAAAAGCGAAGAACGCAGCTTGGAAACCCGTGGATGTTTTGAAAGGGGGCAAATAATGTGCACTTTGTTGTTATTTTAATCGAGTCAATTATTATTGGTGGTCTGGTCGGCTTTTCAGCCGGGATTGGTGCTGCCAGAATGTTTAACGCACCAACGGTCCAGGCGCTGGGCGCATTTCGGACCTTAGGTGAAATGAATGCGGCTCAGGGCGACCCCGCGTCACACTTTTCATTTGGACTGGGGTTCTTCTTCAATGCTTGGGCCTCAACGGTTGGCGCCGGCGCGTTTACGCAGGATGTTACGCACCGGGTCATTCCCAACTGGTCGGCAGCGATTTTACTAATTAAGAATAAGAATTTAGCCGAAACGATGCATAACCCTAAGAAAATGGGGATTATGAGTGCCTTAATTGGGGTCGTTGTGGTGACCTTCTTAAACGTCACCTCGTCCTCGATTCCAGCATCGCTACAAGTGACAGCGGTCAAAGTGTTAGTTCCAGCAGCCACCGTCTTAATCAACATGGTGATGCCGATTATCTTCTGGCTCGCGGCGATTGATGCGGGCCGACGTTCTGGATTGTTCGGTACGGTCTTTGGTGGGATGGCGGCCCTCATTATGGGTAACGCCGTTCCCGGGGTCGTCCTTGGGATTTTAATCGGTAAGGGTGTTGAAGAGATTGGGTGGACCCGGATCACGCGCATCATGCTCGCGGCGGTAATCTTACTGTTCGTCTTGAGCGCCTTCTTCCGGAGTTTCGATATTCAACTATTAAAAGAATTCGGCATGCGCGCGCCGCAATGGCTTCAAGGCTGGCATAACGCGATTGGCGGTTAAGAGAGGAGCGGACCTAGATGGATCAAGATATTAAAGATTTAGAACACGCACATAGCTTTTGGTACGCAGACTGGTCGTTTCCGCTAATCGTGGGGATCATGTCCGCCGGGGTCTTTGCCGGGACTTCAATGTATTACAACTACGGCGTCGGGGCCTTCAACGAAGTGGCCATCGTCGCCATGCTAAAAGCCGGGATGACCGGTGGTTCTTACGGTGCGGCCGCAGCGTTTGGGGCGAGTTTCTTATTTGCCCGGATTTTGGAAGGGTCCTTAGTCGGAATCTTAGACTTGGGTGGCTCAATTCTGACCGGGGTCGGGATTGGGATTCCCGCAATTTTGCTCAGTATGGGCATTGAAGCGCCGGTTAAAAACTTTCCGTTAGCTTTGCTGACCGGCTTGGTGATTGGACTCATTATTGGGGCCATTATCTACGGTGTGCGGCACTTCACGTTAGGCCAATCCAAAGCAACTTTTGGGGCCGACGTCATGATGGGTGCTGGGAATGATACGGGGCGCTTCTTAGGACCGCTGATCATCTTGAGTGCGGTAACGGCGTCCATTCCAATTGGAATCGGTGCGACGGCTGGTGCGGCAATCTTCTATGCTTGGAAAAAACCGATCGCCGGTGGTGCGATTATCGGTGCCATGATTTTAGGATTTTTCTTCCCGGTTAAACTGTAAAGGAGCAAGATTTATGGTTGATTTATACGTTAAAAATGGGCGGAGTGTTAATGACGACCCCTTAGAATTGACGATTACCGCGGGTAAAATTACCGCCATTGGTGAAAGACTAACCGATGTCGAGGCAACGCGGGTGATGGACGTGAAGGGCGCCTACGTTTCGGCGGGGTGGATCGATGATCACGTGCACTGCTACGATCAATTGACGCTGTACTATGACGATGCGGACGCGGACGGCGTTAAAAGTGGGGTCACGACCGTTATTGACGCGGGTTCTACGGGTGCCGATAACATTGGCGATTTTTATGAACGGACGCGTGCCAAGCGGACGAACGTGTACGCCATGATCAATATTTCTAAGACCGGAATCCTGGCTCAAGATGAATTAGGCGATATGAGTCGGGTTCAGTGGGAACCTTTCAAACGGGCCGTAGACGAGTACCCAGACTTTATCGTGGGAATCAAAGCCCGCGAAAGTCATTCGGTGGTCGTGGATAACGGGGTTCAGCCGTTAATTAAAGCTAAGGACTACCAACGCCAAGTTGAACGCACTTTACCAGTGATGGTTCACGTCGGCGCCAATCCGCCTGAATTGGAAGCTATCTTAGCATTAATGACGAAAGACGACGTATTGACCCACGCGTATAACGGCAAACCGAATGGCATCTTGGACGCGGACGGCACGGTTAAACCGTTTGTGCGTGAAGCCTATGATCGCGGTGTAATCTTTGACGTTGGTCACGGAACCGACAGTTTCAATTTTGAAACGGCCGCAACGGCGTTTGCTAACGGACTCGTCCCCCAATCAATTAGTACGGATATTTATCACCGTAACCGGGAAAACGGGCCCGTCTATGACATGGCGACTACCCTTGATAAGCTGATGCTGCTAGGCTTCGATTTGCCAACGGTGATTCGGATGGTGACGGTGGCCCCGGCTGATAATTTCAACTTAGCACATAAGGGTGAATTGGCAGTGGGTGCGGATGGCGATTTGACAATCTTCAGTGTTGTTCAGACGGACAAAACGTTGACCGATTCGAATGGCAATCAGCGCACGACCACGACCACAATCAAACCGTGTTGTGCAGTCGTGGCGGGTCAAGTCTATGAAGTGGAGGCTAAGGAATGACGGTATACGATAAGTACCATTTAAAGCAAGTGATCAATGCGAGCGGTAAGATGACCATTTTAGGCGTTTCTAAGTTAGCGCAACCCGTAATCGACGCGCAAAAATTTGGGGATGAACATTTCTTTGAAATGGCGGACCTGGTTAAGAAGACGGGTGACCATTTAGCGCAACTATTAGGGGCGGAAGACGCCATCGTGATCAACTCCGCTTCGGCGGGGATTGCGGAAGCCGTGGCGGCGTTGATTGGTGCGGGGAGTAAGTACCACGCCTATCACCCTTATGATGCGCGCTATACCAAACGGGAAATCGTGATTCCTAAGGGCCAAAATGTGGATTACGGGACCCCAGAAGAAGTCATGATCAACGTCGGTGGGGGCCAAGTCGTGGAAGCCGGTTATGCCAACATGTGTAGCCCAGAACACCTCGATATGGTGATTACCGATAAGACGGTCGGAATTTTATACGTTAAGAGTCACCACGCCGTGCAAAAGAGTATGTTAACCGTCGAAGAAGCGTTGAAAGTTGCGCATCACCACGCGTTACCACTGATTTTAGACGCCGCTGCGGAAGAAGATATGCAGAAATACATCGAAATGGGTGTTGATATTATCATCTTCTCCGGCGCCAAAGCGTTAGCGGGGCCAGCGTCAGCGTTGATTTTTGGGAAACGGCACTACATTGAATGGATCCGGCTACAGTCCGTTGGTTTAGGCCGGGCCATGAAGATCGGTAAGGAAAACATTCTCGGACTCACTAAGGCGATCGAAGATTACTTAGCAGAAGGTCCTGAAAGCGGGAATCAGATGAAAGCCCGCTTAGCGCCATTTCTAACGGGGTTGAACGAGGTGCCTTACGTTGACGCGGAACAGGTGCAAGACGGTGCTGGCCGGGATATTTACCGGGCGAGCGTGGTCATTAAACCGGACTCCCCTAAGAATGCCAAACAGGTCACGGCGGAATTAAAGGCGGGTAATCCCGCAATTTATACCCGTGAATACCGGGCAAACGTGGGTATTATTGAATTTGATATTCGGGCCGTTGATGCGGCTGAAATGACAGCCATTACGCAGCGATTACACGAAATTTTAGATTAACTAAAAGGAGAGCTATACCATGCAAAAAACACCAAACTATTACAAAGACCGGGTTGCTTTAAACGTTTTAGCGGGTTCCGTTCAAAATGCAGTTGATTGTTATGAGGCAGCGAGCGAACACATTATTCTGGGCGTTTTGACGAAAAACTATGCGAATGATCAACTGGCTATCGAAGATATGCTGAAGTATCAGTCCCAGATCGATAATGCCGTTTCGGTAGGTCTTGGCGCGGGTGACCCTAAGCAAAGCCAGATGGTGAGTCGGGTTTCAAAAGTGATTCAACCACAACACGTTAACCAAGTCTTTACGGGCGTTGGGACGAGTCGGGCGTTGTTAGGGCAAGATGATACGGTCGTTAACGGCTTGGTATCACCTACCGGAACCGTTGGAAAGGTCAACATTGCGACGGGGGCCCTCAGCTCCCAGACCCCAGCTGGTGAAGTTTCCATTGAAACAGCAATCGCGTTGTTGAAAGATATGGGTGGAACTTCAATTAAGTTCTTCCCAATGAAGGGTTTGGCCCACGAAGACGAATTCAGAGCGGTTGCTAAGGCCTGCGCCGAAAACGACTTTAGTTTGGAACCAACTGGTGGGATCGACTTAGATAACTTTGAAGAAATCCTTCAAATTGCACTGGATGCTGGCGTTAAACACGTTATTCCACATATCTACTCGTCAATTATCGATAAGGACACCGGGATGACCCGTCCTGAAGATGTGCGCCAACTCTTTGAGAGCGTGAAGAAATTAGTTGGGTAAAAGAATTCAAGTGAATTGATTATGAAAAAGCCCTTAAGATTGACTATTAAATTCAATCTTAAGGGCTTTTTCGTGAGACGATTGAGTGATTGGGATGGTATTAATGACATCATTAGTGTCTGATGAAGCTAACTCAATCTTGCAGAAACTAGCCAAAAAAATCATGATTATGTAACGTTGGTATGTCTGGGGTGCTAAACGCCAAAGATGTTAGTATTTAAATCTGAATCGTATTCTTAAATTAAGCCACGGTCGGAATAAGTGATGCGGCTATCGGTTAGCAACTAGTTGTCGTTAAAACGTTGTATGATAAGTATAGTGAACATTGAAAATCAGAGTAAAACGAGGGATTACTATGAAAGTGAAGTTGGATAATGTCATAGAAGCAGTCGAAATGGCAAGTGACGAAGTACATTATTATTACAATAAGATGACTGGTGAAGTAACGATGGTAATGGCGTATGAAGACGATGAGGATAGTGACAGCGATGAGAGTGAGACGAACCTTGATCAGTATCTCAACCTACCATCTAAATATGATGTCAATGATTATCACATTATGAAGGCCTTTATCTGGCAATTGCCAGATGGTGAGCAGAAAGTGCAACTTGAACGCAGTATTAGTGGGCGCGGGGCTTTTCGTTATTTTCGTGATCAACTTGCTGACTTTGGCATGACGGATCAATGGTATCAGTTTCGTGATACAACCTATCGTGATATTGCTATTGAATGGTGTCAAAATAATCAGATCATGTTTGTTGAGAATTAACGGTAGCTGGAAAATGACTCCTAATAAAATTTTTAAAGTGAAGCAGAATCAGTTCCTTACAGTAGATAGTATCAGTTATGCTATTGTATTGAGCCATACGCTAAAGTTATGTTAATCAGTCAAGAACCCAGTCGCTGAACTCGGAAAATAAGTTATAGGATAATATAGTTGAACGAGGAAAGTATCAATATTGGTATATGCCAATGTATGGTTATCAATGCAATAATTGTGAAAGAAATAATAAAATTGGTATCGTGAAAATTGGCTGTTATTAGCGCTGTATCAATGTTCTTGATATAAAATAATTAATGAAAACCCCTTGAAACTGAAGCAAACAAGTCCATACTGAGGTTGTAGAATTGAAACCGCTTTTTCGTGGCGGTTATAACGTTGGAGGGATATATATAATGGCAACTGTCGAATTAAAAAACAAAAAAATTAGTGCTGTTATCAGTTTATTAGGGGCCGAAATTCAAAGTGTGACCCGGATTGATGATGGATTTGACTATATTTGGAACGATACTACTGGGAAGTACTGGGGCCGCCACGCGCCCGTTTTGTTCCCCATCATTGGCCAAATTAATCAAAACACTTATTATTTTGATGGTCACAAGTATGGGTTAACCCAACACGGCTTCTTACGCGATCAAACTTTTGAGATTGTTAGCCAGAGTCTGGATGCGGTTGTCCTGAAGAGTGCGGCCAATGCTGATACCAAGGCAAAGTTCCCATTTGATTATCAAGTCACGATTAGTTACCGGTTAGACGATAGTGCACTTAAGGTTGAATATAACGTTGAAAACCTGGACCAGAAGACAATGTACTATTCATTAGGCCTGCACCCTGGTTTTAATACCACCGGTGACTTTGCTAACTACCGGTTGAAGTTTGATCCAGCCGTGACTGAATTGGAAAATCAGGAAGTTGATCCTGCGCCACTATTAAGTGGTAAAACGCACATGGTCAAGTTGACTGATGGCGAATACGGGTTAAGTCATGATAAATTGGATGCCGGTTTGATCGTCTTTTCCGCCAAGGGTCTGAAACATGTCCAATTGGTCAGTGATGAAGCTAAGCATGCGGTTGAGTTGAACCTCAACGATTTCCCATATTTTGCCATCTGGTCACCCGAAAAGAAGAATGCCGATTTCGTTTGTGTTGAACCATTCAATGGTCTTCCAGACGTTTATGGCGACCCCGAACAGCTCAAAGATAAGAAGGCGGTTAACACCTTAGCTGCTGGTAAGACGGATGTGTTTGGGACTGAAATCAAATTTTCATAGCTAAGTCGCTTGCTTAATATTGTAAAGTTCCTGGATAATAATTATCTAGGAACTTTTTTTGTTGCGAAAAATTAAATTGATTTTCTGGAATCAAAATAATTCTTATTAATCGTGTGAACGTACCGTTATATAGCAGGAACAGGGGCCTTGGCCGTATTAATAAAGCGTATCGATTAATCATTAGTATACCAATTTAAAAAGTTGTTGAAAAATATGTGAATTAACCATGAACACGCTTTCATGTATATTTGTTTATGAAGAAAAGGAAATGAACAAATAAGGAGCGATTTTCAATGAGTGAGTCATGGATTAATATTTCAAAACGAGTATACGTTGTAACTGGTGGATCTTCAGGTATTGGGAATGCCATTGTCACTGAATTATTAAACAATGGTGCGGTTGTTTACAATGCTGATTTAAAGGAAGGCGAATTAAAGAACGCTAATTTGCACTTTGTTGAAACCAATGTTACCGATCAAAAAGCCGTTGATGCTTTGGTTGATCAAGTTGTTGAAGAACAAGGCCACATTGATGGTTTAGTCAACAACGCCGGTATCAACTTACCACGGTTATTAGCCGATGCTGATGATCCTCATGGGCAGTATGAATTTACTGAAGGTAACTTTGAAAAGATGTTTGCTGTCAACGTTAAGAGTGTCTTCCTAATGTCTCAAGCAGTCACTCATCAATTTGAAAAGCAAAAGCGTGGGGTCATTGTTAACATGTCTTCCGAAGCTGGTTTGGAAGGGTCACAAGGCCAAAGCGTTTACTCAGCAACTAAGGGTGCCATCAACGGATTCACTCGTTCATGGGCTAAAGAACTCGGGGAACATAACATCCGTGTTGTTGGGGTTGCACCTGGCATCATGGAAGCAACTGGTTTACGGACTTTGTCATATGAACAATCATTGGCTTACACACGTCATAAGACAGTTGAAGATATTCGGGCTGGCTACAAGAGCACGACGACAACACCATTGGGTCGCAGCGGTAAGCTTTCTGAAGTAGCTGATGCAGTTAACTACTTACTATCAGACCGCGCAAGTTACATTACTGGTGTCACGATCAACATTGCAGGTGGTAAGAGTCGCGGCTAGCCCCGTAGTTTTTAAAAGGGGATAGGTGGAATAATGGACAGACAGAATTTTGAAATGTTGAACTTTTTTATTAATAATGATGCGCTAACTTTACGAGAACTTCAGACCCATTTTTCAATTTCAAGAGTGACAATCACCAAAAACATTCGGGAAATTAATGATTATTTAGATGGCGTTGCCAAAATTAATATTAATCAATCAAAATTCTATTTAGTAATTAAAGATTATTCCGCCATTGCTAAATTACAAACGAATTTTTTAAAGCAGGATCTAGACTTTAACGATCCCGCAAAACGTCAGGCAACCATCTTAAAGGAACTGTTGAAAAACATTAATGGGTACGTGATCGTGGACGACTTGGCTGATGCCTTAGTCGTCAGTCGCGGAACCATTAACAAAGATTTACGGGCTTTGAAAACGGCCCTGGCATTCTACGATGTCAAGATTGAAACTAAAACCAACCGCGGGATGCATTTGAAAGCCGATTCAGACTACAAATACGCCGTTATTACGCGGAATTTGGTTGGTAAGTATTATGAATTGGAAGCAACTTGGGACAGTCCAACGGATGTGAAATTAACAAATTTGATCCAACAATTGGACTTCAATGCTGATACGGTCATGACGATTAAGCGCAACATCGCAGTCATTAAGTGGTTACGCAAATATGACATTCAAATTGATAAGCGGGTGCCACATTATCATCAGTTACTTTCAGATGATGCGACTAAGCCCTTACGCGAATTGATTACGGAAATGATCAGTAGCTCGCTCAGTCCGGGCGAATGGGATTTCATTTCATACCCGTTTAACATCAAAAAGCTCAACGCTGATAACGATGAATTGGTTAAGTTAGCTTTAACGGATGTTGACCATTTGATGCAAGTTGTCTTTCCAATTATTAAGCAAAAGTTTGATGTTAACTTAGACTTCAAACGGTTGCTGATGGAATTACGTTATCACCTGTTATTCTTGATTAATCGTGCCATCTTCGGTGTTAAAACTGAAGGTTTCATTTCAGTGGACATGCTTAACAAGTACCCCGTTTCAACTGAGCTGGCGCAGTTATGCCTGACGTCGATTGCGCAAAAGCTGAACGTAAAAATTGGAACGCAAGAAGTGGGCTACCTAACCGTCTATTTCCAAATGGAATTAGAAGAATACATGTCAGCACCAGTGATCCATCGGGTGGCATTAGTTAAACCAATTAGTAATAGTATGAAGAAGTTTATCACCGAACAACTGAAAGAGCTGCTAAACGATGATTTACAGATTGACATTTTTAATTCTGAAAGTGATCTAGAAAAAAGTCCTGAAAAGTATTTACTAATTTTTTCCAATAGTTTTTTAACCGGCAATGCCCTAATTCAACATGCGCCAATCATTCGCTTGAATTCCGTGTTCAATCAAGGTACTTTGCGCGAGCGATTGCAGATCTCGTTAGTTGATGAGGCGGTCAAGCGGGGACTATGTAAGTTCGATGTAACGCATTTTACCGGTAAGCCGACGTATACCGCGGGGGTAAAACAACTGATCAATCAAGAAATTGACTGTGGTCAGTTAACTCACGAGTTCCTTACCGATTGGGTGAAACGAGAAGAGCTTTCCAGCAGTATCTTCGGTGATGGGGTCGCACTCCCCCATGTGATTGATAAATCCGGTTTGAACCGAATCTTGGTCACCGTGGGGCTATTCGAAAATCCCGTTGTCTTTGATAATCAAAAGGTCAATGTGGTCTTTCTAGTGGCGATTCCCAATAAGTTAGATGCTGAACTCAGTCGAATCTTATCGCAAGTGTATGACTTAATTAGAAGCATTGCTGCTAATAGCAATATATTCAATAATTTAAAGAATTATGATGACAATCGTGGCTTGATTCAGTTAATGGAGGCGATTTAATGTTAATTTACTTCGGAATTATTTTAGTAGGCGCCTTCCTATTTCAAGGGGTCTTGGGTTTAAAACAAATCAAGAATTTCTCAAAAACGTTTCATCAGTTGCGGCTCTTAGCACCCGTTGCTATTGGGAAAAATCCTAAAAAGTTACGTGCAGGGACGTTGATCCTAATTGCCGTCAAAGATGACGGAACAATTGCGGAAGCACAGATGATGAAGGGCGTGACAATCTTTGCAAAGTTCAAAGAAGTGAAAGCGCTTCGTAATCAAAACCTTGCCGAAATTGCGGCGTCGTACGATCAATTAAAGCAGTTTGATAAGTTGACGCGGGTTTGCTTATTGGATGCTTACAGGAACTACATCAACTATAAAGTTAATAAGTTGAAGCCGGAAGATTTCGATGGATCAGTTAAGATTTGGAGTTTACCGATGGTTGACAAGATTAAGTCGATCTACTACAAAGCCATTGGTAACCGGCGGAAAAAACAAATGAATTAAAAGGAGCATCGATATTATGAAAGTAGTTACAGATTTAGCTTCAGGGTTTATGGGCCTCTTCCAAAGTGGGGGTAAAACACTGGTTGGGTGGATGACTTCCATTATTCCAGTTGTCCTCTTACTGTTAGTCTTAATGAACGCAATTATTGCCTTTGTTGGGGAAAAGAAGATGGCGTCACTCGCCAAAGCTTCAGCAAAGAATCCAGTAACACGTTATTTGATTTTGCCATTTGTCTCAGCGTTTATGCTAGGGAACCCAATGGCCCACTCCATGGGTCGGTTCTTACCCGAATACTACAAGCCAAGTTGGTACGCAGCGATTGCGCAATTCTGTCACACTAGTAACGGGGTCTTTCCACATATTAACCCGTCAGAATACTTTATCTGGTTAGGAATTGCACAAGGGGTCCAAAAATTAGGATTAAATACAATGGATTTAGCCATTCGTTACATGCTAGTCGGGCTCGTAATGAACTTTATCGGTGGCTGGGTCACCGACTTTACGACGGCATATGTCTGCAAGCAACAAGGAATTTCACTTTCTAAGAAAGTTGAATTCGCCGGCTAGTTAAAAGAGAGCGAGGGTCATGACAATGACAAAAGAATATCGGAGTATTAAAGTTGTTAAAGGTTCTGGTGGTTGGGGCGGCCCACTGACCATTACCCCAACGGCTGAAAAACATAAGTTTATATACATTACAGGTGGGAACAAACCTGCAATCGTTGATAAAATTGCGAAGTTAACTGGAATGCAAGCAGTTGATGGTTTTAAGACCTCCATTCCAGATGAAGAAACGGCATTAGCTATTGTTGACTGTGGTGGGACGCTACGTTGTGGGATTTACCCGAAAAAGGGCATCAAGACAATTAACGTTTTACCTACTGGGAAGAGTGGCCCGTTAGCCCAATTCATGAACGAAGGGAACTATGTTTCTAACGTTGATTTGGACCAAATTACGCTAGCAGAAGATAGCGACGTTGAAGCTGAAAAGGCAAACGAAAATGAAAGCGCTACCGAATCTGACGCTGAATCCGTTGAAGAAACGACGGATGACGGTTCTAAGTTTGATAACTCTAAGACCTTAACGGCACAAACTAAAAATCCTGGTATTTTAACTAAGATCGGGATTGGCGCTGGGCGAGTCGTTGCAACCTTTAACCAAGCCGCAAAAGATGCGGTCCAGACCGTTATCAACACGATTATTCCTTTCATGGCCTTCGTTGCACTGATTATTGGTATTATTAATGGTTCTGGGATTGGTAAGGCTTTTGCAAGTGTCATGGAACCATTGGCTGGGAACGTTTGGGGCCTGATGATCTTAGGTTTCATCTGTTCACTACCATTCTTATCACCATTATTAGGACCCGGAGCCGTTATTGGCCAAGTTATTGGGACTTTGATTGGTGTTGAAATTGGTAAGGGTAATATCCCACCACAGTACGCTTTACCAGCACTGTTTGCCATTAACACTCAAAATGGTTGTGACTTTATCCCCGTTGGTTTAGGGTTAGCTGAAGCTGATTCTAAGACCGTTGAAGTAGGGGTGCCATCAGTCTTATACAGTCGGTTCATTAATGGTGTGCCACGGGTATTTGTTGCTTGGATTGCAAGTTTTGGTTTGTATACGAAATAAAATAATAGCGGAAAGAATTTGAAGGTGGTCTGAATGATGACAAAAGAAAGAACGATTTATTCAACGAAGGTTGTTGAAGTTGGAGCAGAATCAGAAGATTTTAAGTCAATCAAAATGGCAATTTTATTTGGGGATGAAGCACCGGACGCTTTACGGCCATCTTGCTTCATCGTTAAAGTGGAACCAATTAAGGAACAGATTGTCAGTGGGATGATTTTAAAAATCGATGACAGTGAATATACAATTACGGCGGTTGGTAATGAAGTTCAAACCAACTTAGGACGCTTAGGCCACACCGCAATTAGCTTCACGGGTGCCACTGATGCTAAACTAGCAGGATCGTTATACACTTCTGAAGGTGATTATCCGGACTTTAAAGTGGGTAGCACGATTCAAATTATTGCTAAGTAGTATTAGGACAAATATACGACAAAAAAGCTTTATGAGTTTGCTATGTACCGATTTTTGCTAATCTTTCATACGAAACAATATAATTAAATATCGTCAAGAAACGACCTCATTCCAGTATACTCCGGAGTGAGGTCGTTTCTTGTTGGTAAACAAATAGTATATGTCGTCCCTTAATAATGTTTTGAAAGATGTATAGGTAATGATCGAGGAATAGGAGAATTCAATTCAGCTAACCCATTTTAGGTTTGTTCTAACAACGCTTGATAAAGATATTATCATATTAACTATGGGAACTAATGAAAGTACCCGTGATGACGTGTGAACTTTGTAAAATATAGATTATATTATAAATGTAGCCAAGAGGTGATTATGTGACAACTAATAATGATACGGACGAAAAGCTCAGTAGCGACGTTCAGAGAGTTATTGCATATATCTATTCTAAGGATGTAGTGCACTATTCAGAATTGATGAAATTATTAAATGTTTCTAGAAAGAAGGTTCCGGATTACCTAGATTTAGTTGAGCAAGCTTTGCAAGGAACTGATGTAAAGCTTGTTCGTAAACGCAACGTAGGTATTTATTTTGAAGGTGATTTTGAGAAGTTTAAGCAACGGTTTCAAGATGAAAGCCAACTGTTGAATTTGGATGCAATTGGTCGTGAAAATCTGATTTTGTTGAGATTGTTAATCGCAACCCGTGAATTTACAATGGCTGAGTTGTGCCAGCGCTTCTTTATTAGTGGTAGTACGTTGGATCGCGATATCAGGTTAATTAAACCGCGTCTAGCTAAAGCACACCTAGAGCTCACGAGTAATAATCATGGCTTGTATGTCAGAGGATCTGAGCGAGATAAACGCAACATAGCAAGTACAATTATTGCAAAGTATTGGCGGGAATCAGTCAAAGAAAATTTGCGAGTTGTTAATTTTCCAGATTCATTAAATGATTTGATCGACAAAGAGTCATTAGTTAAAGTTCAACGAGTCTTACACAGGCTACAAAGGCAGACTGGAATAAGCTTTACGGAATATCAATATCAATCGTTACTGATTCATATTTGTATTTCAACGTTAAGAATTAAAGATAATCGGTTTTTACAAGATAGTAATTACGGTGCAAATAAGTTTTGTTCTGAAACAACGGTACTAGTTAAATTACTTGAGGAAGAATTAAATATCCATATTCCAAATACTGAACGTGAATATCTTAATATTCATATTTTAGCCGCAAAGAAGAACCGGATTGAAGTTACTGATTTTGATCAGCATACGCAATTGAATTCTAAGCTAAAAACAATTTCAGATTTCTTGAATTATGAATTGACAGATGCAGATGATCAATTGATTAATGATCTTTCAATTCACCTTGAGCCGGCTTTACACAGGTTTCAAGTAGGACTACAAGCATTTAATCCGTATACACGTGAGATTATTAAGCTCTATCCTCAAGCTTTTGAAATGGCGTTTGAGCTTAGTCAAGCTATTGATAAACGATTTGTGGTTCGGATGGACAAAAATGAAATCGCTTACTTAGCGTTGCACTTTGAGGCGTTTATAGAGCGTAAACAACCAAGTACAGCGACTCAAAATACGGTATCAATTGTTGTTATATGCAGTACTGGAATGGGAACAGCTAGGCTGTTAACACAACGTATTAGACGTTATTTTAGTCAGTTAGTGACGATAAAAAGAGTTATTTCAGTTTCGGAATTGTTAAGGACAAAAATTTCAGAAGATTTGGTTGTCAGTACCTTACCGCTTGAAATTCCTGATAAACAAGTAATTGTGATTGAACCGTTCTTCAGTCAGGATGAGCGGGAGTTATTGAAGAAGCAAATTGTTGAAATTGGGAAGCAGAAGCAAGCAGGTTCGAATGCGTTCATTAAGCTGTTGAATAAAAAAATGATTTTTGCTAATGGAATCTTTGATAATCGAACGGCGGTTATTAATTATGTTGGTAAACAGTTAATTCGAAATAATTTTGCTAACCAAGGCGTGATTGAAGCCGCCCTAGAACGTGAGCAAGTTGCGTCAACTGTGATTGAAAAGGGATTAGCCGCAATTCCCCATACAGCAAGTCAATATATTTTGAATTCTAGTATTTCAATCTATGTTAATCCTGCTGGTATTACTTGGGGAGATGATCGCATTAAGGTTGTTTTCTTTATCGGATTTAGTGACCAAGATTTGAAGACATTATCTCTCGATGAAGTTTATAAGTATTTTGACCGTTTATTAGCTTCCAAAAAGGCAATGTCGGAAATTGTAGCAGCTAAAAGTTCGGAACAGATAATAGAAGTAATTCACCAGTTTTATCAGTGAAGATAACAAATTTGTATAAAGGATGGTCAGTCATGAAAGTATATTTAGTTGGACTTGGAAAAATGGGTTATAATTTGGCACTTAACATGAAGGCTCATAAACATGAAGTTGTCGGATTTGATGTTAGTGCAGATGTATTAAAAAAAGCACAAGCAGACGGATTTGAAACCATTGATACACTTGAACAACTGAAGAATGATTCAGAACGAAAAATCATTTGGGTAATGTTACCAGCCGGTAAGATTACTAATTCAACGTTATTTAAATTAGAAAAATTAGTAAATCCCAAGGACGTCGTCGTGGACGGTGGGAACTCAGACTATCATGAGTCAATGAAGCGAGCTGAAGAGTTCTCAAAGGTAGACGCTTACTTTATGGATATTGGGACTTCGGGTGGTACTTACGGTGCACTAAACGGTGCAAGTTTCATGGTTGGCGGAAATGAAAGCGCTTATAAATACATCGAACCCGTTTTAAATGATATGGCGGCTGAAGATGGGTTGTTGTATACCGGTAAATCCGGTAGTGGTCATTACCTTAAGGTGATCCATAATGCTATTTTACATTCTATGATGGAAGTCATGGGTGAGGGATTCGACCTATTGCATGCTAGTCCATTTGACTACAACTTAAAAGATGTTGCTTATACTTGGAATAAATCCGCAGTGATTCGGGGTTGGTTAATGGAATTGATGTACCAAGCTTTGTCACAAAACAAGAAATTGGATGACGTAAGCACGGTAATTCATTCTAGCAGTGCTTGTGCGGATGCTTTGAAGTCCGCAATGGAACTGAATATTCCAATTCCAACGATTGGATTGACATTGGTTATGCGTCAGCGAACCCAGCAACAAGAAACGTTCAATGCACGGGTAATCAATTCCTTAAGAAAGGAGGTAGGCGGTTATCGGCCAGAAGCGTAAGCTCTTTTACTGGTATCGCATTCAGCATCAAAAAGGTAAGACCGTCTACTGTTGGAATACGATGATTAGCTATATACGAATATTCTTAATTTTAGCGGGCATTATACTTTGTGTACAAAATCATTATGTTATTGCGTTGATGGTGGTGCTAACGTACGGTGTAATCTATTTCTCGTACTTGCACAAAAACCATGATCTACTAGTTAAAATTCATCGAAAGGAATCAATTAGCAAGATTACGGGGTATCGATATTCATTTCGAAAGCCTCTGGAAATCTGGGTTAAATGATTTGGTACGTTGCGGTGTAGGAAACCAGATGAGTAAGAGCATAAATTAAGGGTAGTGAGACTATGAGTGAAACGATGAACGATTTGATAAAAGCCAATATTAATTTGCGGGCTAATGTAAAGACACGTAAAGAGGCATTGTACCAGATGAGTACTATGTTGGAAGATAATGGGGTTGTTAGCGATAAAGATGCGTTTTATCAAGCTATCTTAGATCGTGAAGCCATTGGCCCAACTGGAATGGAAAACGGCATTGCAATTCCACATGGTGAATCTGATGTTGTTAAAGATGCTGCAATTGCCGTTTATAAGACGACGAGTGATTTGGAATGGGATAGCTTAGATGGAAAGCCAATAAAACTAATTTTCTTGTTAGTCGTTCCTACTAAGGATCGGAATGTAAACCATTTAAAAATACTATCGCATCTATCGGCAGCGTTGACACATAAGGATGTGCAACAAGCCTTGTTAGCGGAAAACAATGTAAGCGAATTCAAAAAGATCTTAGAAAAATCAGGAGGAATGTAATTATGTTAAAAATTGTTGGAGTTACTGCATGTACTGTTGGTATTGCACATACCTATATGGCTCGGGAAAAGCTCGTTAATACTGCTGAAAAGTTAGGGATGGAAGCCCACATCGAAACTCAAGGTAGTGCCGGGATGGAAAATCAATTAACTGAAGAAGAAATTAAGGATGCAGATATTGTCATTATTGCAGCCGATGTAGCAATTACTGGTGAGGATCGCTTTAAAGGGAAGTCCGTTGTTAAGGTGCCAACTAATACTGCAATTCAAACTCCAGAAAGCTTATTACGTACTATTCAGAAGAAACTTCAAGTTGCCAAATAGCATTTGATAGTCCGTCATAAACTTAAGGGGTGATACGGAATGTATCGGGATATATTTAAAATTGAGAACTTAAAGCGCCATTTTTTAAGCGGATTGTCTTACATGATTCCTCTTATCATCATGTCCGGATTCTGTACAGCCATTGCCCGCATTATAGGGGGTACAGATGTAAAAGGATCAGTCGCATATTATTTGCTACAAGCAGGTAATGCTGGATTTTCAATTATGATTGCGGTGCTAGCTGCCGGGATTGGATACTCAATTGCTGGTAAGTCAGCAATTGCACCAGGTCTATTAGGTGGATATTTGTCAACGGTTGTTAATGCCAGTTTCTTAGGCGGTATTATCGTTGGGATTACTTCAGGGATACTAGTTTTATGGTGTAACAGTTGGAAGGTACCTAAGACAGTAAAATCAATGATTCCATTAGTTATTATTCCATTACTTGGTGGTATTATTGAGAGCTTATTAGTTATGTATGTCATTGGTCCTCCGTTGGCAGCATTGACGACATCTGCTGTTAAATTCTTCATGGGCATGAATCATGCATCTAGATTTGTACTTGGTTTCTTACTTGGTAGTATGACCGGGTTTGATATGGGTGGTCCAGTTAATAAAATTTCATTTGCTATTGTTACTGCATTTGCATCATCAGGTGTTTGGGGCCCAGCAGCCGGTAAGAACGTTGCTGCCATGGCACCGCCACTGGGAATTGCATTATCTGTATTAGTTTTTGCACGTAAGAAGTATACGCAAGCCGATCGGGAAAATGCTAAGGCCGCGATTATTATGTCCATGTGCCAAGTTACTGAAGGTGCGTTACCGTTTGCCTTTGCAGACCCTGTACGAGTCATACCGTCAGTGGTGTTGGGATCAGGGATTGCCGATGGATTAATTTTATCATGGGGCGTAACGGTTCCATTGCTCTCAGGTGGGATATTTACAATTCCAGTCGCAAGTAATCCATTCCTTTACTTGGCTGCCTTATTAATTGGTGCTTGCATTACAGGAATCACGCTTTCGTTGCTCAAACCAAAGATTAAAGAGTCAACAAAAGCAGAAGATGTCAATGACGATTTAAATATTGATATTAATATTGAATAGAAGTTAGGAGATTGTGAGTTATGACACGTCCAAATTTACAGATTGCTTTAGATCAAGATTCACTTGAAGATGCATTAGGAATTGTTAAGCAGGCAGGCCCTGAAGTCGATGTAGTTGAAGCTGGGACTATTTTACAACTGCAAGAGGGTGTTAAGGCAGTTCGCTGTTTGCGGCACATGTTTCCAGAAAAAATCGTTGTTTCTGATACGAAATGTGCAGACGCAGGTGGGACTGTTGCAAAACACAGTGCTGATGCAGGTGCCAATTGGATGACAATGATTTGCTGTGCTACCATCCCAACTATGAAGGCGGCAAAAAAAGAATTAAAGGACTTACAAGTTGAATTGTATGGTGACTGGACTTGGGAACAAGCAAAACAATGGCGTGAAATTGGTATTGATCAGGCTGTTTACCATCAAAGCCGGGATGCCTTGTTAGCAGGTGAAGTCTGGGGTGAAAAGGATTTATCAGTTGTTAAAAAGTTAATTGATATGGGATTTAAAGTATCTGTTACTGGTGGATTAACTGTTGATACGTTGAAGCTTTTCAAGGATGTACCAGTCTTTACGTTTATCGCTGGTCGTGCCATTACTGGTGCGGATGATCCACATGCTGCTGCTAAAGCTTTACGTGATGAAATTACGAAGTATTGGGGCTGAGTTAAATGTTAGGAATCTATGAAAAAGCTTTACCGCATCAAATGGATTGGAATCAGAAGTTAGCGTTAGCCAAGTCTTTAGGTTTTGATTTCGTTGAAATCTCAATTGATGAAAGTGACGAACGGTTAGCACGATTAGAATGGACAGATGAACAAATTGAAGAAGTTCATCGGGATATGATAAAAAATGATATTCCTCTGTTATCGATGTGTTTAAGCGGTCATCGGCGATTCCCACTCGGGTCCCATTCAGCTGCAACACGGGAACATGCTTTAGAAATAATGCAGAGCGCTATCCGTTTAGCTTCTAAACTGGGCATTCGTAATATACAATTAGCCGGCTATGATGTTTATTATGAAGATAAATCGACACTTACTCGGCAACTGTTTATTGAAAACTTGGAAAAATGTGTTCAAATGGCCGAAAAGTATGAAGTGATGTTATCAATTGAGATTATGGATGATCCATTTATCAATTCAATTTCAAAAGTACAACATTTGAAATCACTAATTCATAGTCCTTGGTTACAGGCATATCCTGATATCGGTAATTTGACGGCATGGCCGGAAAATAACGTTGGATATGAATTAGAACACGGTATTGATAATATCGCTGCGGTGCATCTGAAGGATACACTACCGGTACGAGACGATTTTCCTGGAAAATTTAAAAATGTTCCGTTTGGTGAAGGTACTGTAGATTTTGTAGGTGATTTACGAATGTTGAAAGGTCTTGGATATCGGGGCCCTTACATGATTGAAATGTGGAGCGAAAATAGTGACAATCCTGTAGATGAAATTAAGCGTGCAAAAGCATTTATTGATGATGCTTTTAAAAAAGCAGAAAAGAGTGTGGATTTCAGTGCTTGAACAGTTGAAACAGGAAGTTTATGAAGCCAATATGCAGTTGCCTAAACTCAATTTAGTAACTTTTACGTGGGGAAATGTAAGCGGTATCGACCGCAATAAAGGGCTGTTTGTCATTAAGCCTAGTGGTGTAGCTTACGATAAACTCCGCCCAGAGGATATGGTCGTTGTTGATTTGGATGGCAAAATTATAGAAGGAAAATTGAATCCCTCTAGTGATACGCCAACTCATGCCATTTTGTATCGCCAATTTCCGGATATTGGTGGGATTGTTCATACGCACTCGCCGTGGGCTGTTTCCTTTGCACAAGCGGGTATGGATATTCCCGCTTGTGGGACGACCCATGCAGATACCTTTTATGGCCCCGTACCTGTTACGCCAGGCCTGAGTAAGGAGCAAATCGAAGAAGATTACGAAGGAAATACTGGTCGTGTTATAGTGGATACTTTCGAAAAACGCCAGTTAGATACTGAAGCTGTGCCGGGAGTATTGGTTCAAGATCATGGCCCGTTTACTTGGGGAGCTACCCCGGATAAGGCGGTTTATAATGCTAAGGTATTAGAAGTAGTTGCAGAAATGAGCTATCATACAATGCAACTTTCAGGGCATGAAGATGTGTCCGTACCACAGTATCTTCTAGATAAGCATTATTATCGGAAACATGGCAATAACGCTTATTATGGGCAAACCAATCCCAAGTCGATGACCCATGAACATAGTTTGTAGATAGATTATGTAACAAATTGTCGATAAATACGAAGCGCCCCATAATTGTTAGACTCTCTCTAACAATTATGGGGCGCTTTGAATTGTATGGAATTTTACCTACTTCAAGTTATGGTCAGAATTGAATAGGTCTATTCAGTTAACATTGAGAGTAAATCGTTGGGCGTCTTTGGCTGAAGTGTTGCAGTGGAGAAGTCTGTAGTAGGAAGAGCACCCCAGGTTGCACTGGCAAAGTCCATCTGAGCATCTTGAGCAGCCTGCATATCGTAGATGGTATCACCGACATAAATTGTTTCAGCTTTTACTAAATGATACTGATTAATTGCGTATTCTAAGGGTGCCCCGTGAGGCTTATGCTCTGTAGTTTTATCAGCAGTAACAATTATGTTAGAAGATGTGATTTCTGGAAATGCACCGAGATCACTATCAACTTCTGCAGCAGTGCGAGAAGTAACAATTCCCGTGTTTAAGCCGGCAGCTTCCAATTTTGATAGTAAGGGTTGAATACCAGTAAAGAAGGTCAATTCATCCTTGTGTGCGCCAATTGCGGTGGTAAACTTTCTAGTGATTTCTTCAACGTGATCCAAGTTTAAGCGCTTTAAAATTTTATCTGTGGGAATACCTACTAGTTCCCGTAGTGTTGAGGTAGGGACATCATAACCGTATTCAGTGGTGATACTGTGTAGGACGGTAGATGCAATGGATGCAGAATCGATCAGTGTGTTGTCGACATCGAAGAGAATATTTTTGTATGTCATAAGGGGTCCTTTCTAGAACTAAGTTAGTTATATATAAGTATTATTTTAACACGAAGCATTAAAAAACTGATTCAATGAAAATCAAAATAATTGAGTACATGGGGCCTAGTAAGTAAGTTTTACTGAACTTAGTATAATCTTATTCATAATGAACTATTGATTGGCATAAATATATTTTTGAAGAAAAGCCATTGTAAATATTACCCATAGAATATTTCTATGGGTTTTGGCAAGCAAAGCAAGTTGATATTGATAACCTAAATTGACTATACTGTAATGTAAGGGCTGTCATTATCGGTGATAGGCCAGAAAGGGTGCTGATTAGATGTCAAAATTTCCAGAAGGCTTTTTATGGGGCGGCGCTACTGCCGCTAATCAACTAGAAGGTGGCTACGAGGAAGGCGGCCGCGGTTTATCAATCGCCGACGCACTTCCTGGCGGTAAAGATCGCTTTAAAATCGTCAGTCAACCCGACTTTGATTGGACCATTGACGAAAATAAATACACTTATCCGAACCATGAAGGAATCGATTTTTATCATCATTATAAGGAAGACATCGCGCTCTTTGCTGAAATGGGCTTTAAATGCTACCGTTTCTCAATTGCGTGGTCTCGGATCTTCCCTAACGGTGACGAACCACGTCCTAACGAAGCTGGTTTGAAGTTTTACGATGATGTAATCAACGAATGTTTGGACCATCACATCGAACCAGTAATTACAATTTCACACTACGAATTACCATTAAACTTGGCTAAACGCTACGGTGGTTGGAAGAACCACTACTTGATTGAATTTTACGGAAACTTTGCCCGGACCGTTTTGACCCGGTACGCTGACAGAGTCAAGTATTGGATGACTTTCAACGAAATTAATAGTGCCGCTCATTTTCCTGTTATGGGTCAAGGATTGATTCCATCAACTGGCGCCAATGATAAGAAGAATGTTTTCCAAGCTTGGCATAACCAGTTCGTTGCTAGCGCTGAAGCCGTTAAAATTGCGCACGAATTACGTTCTGACATTCAAGTTGGTTGTATGATTCTTTACGCAACGAGCTATAGTTACGATGCGAACCCAGTGAACCAATTGGCGAACTTGCACCATAACCAGGACCTAAACTTCTTCTGTGCCGACGTCCAAGTTCGGGGCGCCTACCCAGCGTACACGAAGCGACTATTAGCTGAATACGGCTTGAAGTTTGAAGACTTGGAGACGACTGATGGCGATTTGGCCTTATTGAAGCAATACCCAGTCGATTACATCGGCTTCAGTTATTACATGTCTACAGCCGTTGAAACGACCGGCAAAAACACCGAGACCGTTGCTGGTAACTTAATGGGCGGCGTGAAGAACCCGTTCCTAAAGGCCAGCGATTGGGGTTGGCAAATTGACCCAACCGGTTTGCGGATTGCGTTGGATCAACTCTACGATCGTTATCAGAAGCCACTATTTGTTGTCGAAAATGGTCTGGGCGCGATCGATAAGCCAGATAAGAATCATTATGTCGAAGATGATTACCGGATTGACTACTTGAAGCAACACGTTCAGGCATTAGCTGGCGCGATTGATGACGGGGTCGACGTGATGGGTTACACACCATGGGGTTGTATTGACCTTGTGAGTGCTTCGACCGGTGAAATGAGCAAACGTTACGGCTTTATTTACGTTGATCTTGATGATCAGGGTAAGGGGACGATGAAACGTTACCCGAAGAAGTCGTTCTACTGGTACCAAGACGTAATTAAGAATAATGGCTTGGAAAAGCCTAAGAAGACTGTCAAAAAAGAGCTTGATTTGAGTAAACTTGATTTAAGCTAAATTGTAATCAAAACGCTGCCTAGGACATTCGTCTTAGACAGCGTTTTTTTAGGTTAGTGTGGGCTGAAATTAAAGTTTCCCAGTGGTTTTACCAGCAATGCGGCCAAATGTAATGATATCCGCAATGGCATTGCCACCCAGACGGTTTGAACCTTGGATAACACCGGTTAATTCACCAGCGGCGTATAACCCAGGAATTGCCTTACCATCTTTGTTCAAGACTTCAGTTTTATCGTTGATCACAACGCCACCCATGGTGTGATGGACAGATGGAACGGCCTTTTCAATGTAGTAAGGGCCTTTAGCTAGGGAGACCATCCGTGAGCGGTGATGGAAATCGGTATCCTTACCAGTTTTAGCGAAGTGGTTAACTTTCTTGATTGTTGCCTTGAGTGCGGTTGGATCCATGTTAACGTCTTTGGCAAGTTCATCGATCGTATCTGCTTTATAAAGCAAGTGTTCTTTAATTAATTCATTGTACTCTGCCTTGTGAGCAGCCTTGGTCTTAGAAATACCATCAATTTTATCGTTCCAAATCTGGTAAGTGTAGCTACCAGGTTGTTTGAGGATAGCCTTGGAGATCACATCACGACGTTCCAATTCTTCAACAAAACGGTTCCCTTTTTGATTGACTAAGATTGCGCCATCAAAACGAGTATCTGCAAGGAGTGAGATCATACCAGTCTTAGGATTGGAGATTGGATACGTTTGGATATACTTCATATGGGTCAACTTGGCGCCGGCCTTTTGTGCCATCACGATACCGTCACCAGTTGTGCCGGCAGTATCAGTTGATTTGTATTTAGGACCGTATTGGGAATTGTATTTCTCACGCATCTTAACGTTTGATCCGAAGCCACCGGTTGTTAAAATAACGGCCTTCTTAGCGTTAAAAGTGACGTTTTCTTTACCTTGATAGCGTGCTTTAACGCCGACAACGCGACCATTCTTCTTAATTAATGATTTGGCCTTGGTATTCACGTAAATCGGAATGTCCAAGGACCGGGCTTTAGTATCTAATTTAGTCACTAATTCTTGCCCAGATTGCCCTTTAGGGATGAGTGCGCGCTTATAACTAGTCCCACCAAACTGGAATAGTTGATCATCTAAGAACTTAACGTGAATGTCATCACGTAACCATTCAGCTGATCCTAAGGCATTATTTGCTAAGGTATGGACCATCTTTGGTGTTCCAAGATAGTCGCCACCCTTCATGGTATCCTTGTAGAACTTTTCAGGAGAATCGCCTTTAATGCCTAATTTCTTTTGAACCCAGTTACCAGGCGCGTTCATTTCACCACCGGAAATTAAGGTGTTCCCACCAACAGCCGGCATCTTTTCAATGATAGCAACCTTTTTGCCAGCTTCTTTAGCTTCAATGGCAGCACTGAATCCAGCACCACCAGAGCCGACAACCACGATGTCATAGTTGTTTGTCTTTTTAAGCTTGGATTCGGTAGCGGTGTTTTTAACCTTGACCGCCTTCAAAGTGATGCCGGCCTTTTTGACGGCGTCTTTAACGGCAGCGATATAACCGTTACTAGTTGCGGTTGAGCCACTGACAACGTCAACCTTGGTTGAGTTTTTAGCGACAATCGTATCTTTTAATTGGCTGTAAACAGGTTTGGCAAGCACCTTATTTTCGTTTTGGTGTAATACCTTGATATTCTCAATCGTATTACCCTTAAATTTGACGGAAACTTTGATGTCACCATGCTTCCCACCACCAGTCCCTTCGACCGTTTGGGTCTTGTTGGCACTTGAGCAAGCAGTGAGTAGAAAAATTGCTGAAAACAATAATAAAATGCCCCAGAGTCGTTTCTTCATTTCCCCGTTCCTCCTTAGATGATAAGTATTGACTAGAGTATATCGGGAATAAGCCGGTTTGACGTTGGATTTTTTTGACATTAGGTGGACATTTCAATTCTATTCGTGAAATAATGTACAAAAAGGAGGAGGTCGCAAAATGCATTCAATAAAAAACCAAGTGGTCGGGTTATTTTTGGTGATTTCAGTGACCTTGATTGGCATGATTTACGCGGGGATGCGGTTAGAAATGACGCGTAATGTGATGCCACTAAATACGTCTATAACGCAAAAAATGGTCGATGACCGTGCAAATCAGATTGACGGATGGTTTAGTGAACGATTAGCAGAATTGAGATTGTTGGCCAATCTTCCCAAGCAACGCCACTATACGCAGCAGCAGTTGTTTAAAGAAGTCCACGCCGTTACTAACTTTGACCATAACAATTACGTTTCAATCCGCTTAGTGACGAAGGATGGTATTTCCCATTCTGATCAGTTTCCAGATTTTTCGGTCGTTCATCGGAACTACTATCAGGAAATGCAACAGCATCCTGAGCGCCGGTATACGGTCAGCAACTTACTTACCTCCAAGGAAGACCACCAATCCATCGTAATTATCTTTTACCGACTGGCGAAGCCACTAGCTGATCACACGGCTTACATTGCCGCAGCGGTGCCCCTAGCTAAAGTAGAGGCGTTAGCACATAATCTGTCGATTTATGACGGAACGGGCATGTTGCTCGGTGGCGATACGGATTCACCGCAGATTAATCCGCAAAAAGAACTGCTTTTAACAACTAGGTTGACGATGCTCCCACGCTGGAAAATCAATTATATTGTCCAAAAACGGGGTCTACGGGAGAGTACGCAGCAGCTGTTGCGACTCTTATTATTTATTGCATTCGTGGTGATTAGTCTGCTCGGCCTGTTGCTCTTTATGTTACTTCATCAAATCGTCCATCCAATCATTGATTTAACCCAGATTATGGAAGAAATTCAGGACGGCAAGCGCGACGCTCGGGCAACAATCAATGGACCTAAAGAGATTAAAACGTTGGCGGAGACCTTTAATGGGATGCTGGTCAAAGTTTACGAAAACGAAAATAAGTACCGTGAAGCTTCTATCCAAGTTCTACAAGCGCAAATTCAACCCCACTTTTTATACAATACGCTGGATACGATTCAGTGGCAGATTCTAGGGGGCGATACGGACGCGGCCGTTGACATGGTTGAAAATCTGAGTCAGTTTTTCCGGAAAGGGTTGAACCATGGTCAGGAAGTAACGACTTTACGTAATGAACTTGCACATGTTCAAAGCTACGTTAAAATTCAATCCGTGCGGTTCCCCCAGCTTGAAGAAGTTCAGTACGACGTTCCAGAAGAGCTGATGGCGCTACCGGTGTTGCACTTTATTTTGCAACCAATTGTTGAAAATGCAATTAACCATGGGATTCGGAGAAGTTCTTCAGCGCACGGTAAAGTTCGGATTGCAGCCCGGTTATTGACGGAACAGCGGCTACGGATAAGTGTGGCCAACAATGGCATTCCAATTGCACCGGAAGTCTTATCAGAACTTAATTCTGGAACTTATCAAGCGGGAAAAAATAGTTATGGTATTTATAACGTTCGTCACCGAATGAAATTGTTTTACAGCGGGCAAGCCCAGCTACAATTCAGTAGTACGGCAACCCAAACGGTGGTTCAAATTGAAATACCATTATTAGAAGGGGATGCATCTCATGCGACGACTATTGATTGTTGACGATGAAAATGCTTTACGACGGGGACTAGCACACTATCTTAAGACGATTGATTCACCTTTTGACGAAATTGCGACGGCTGCTGACGGTCATGCGGCTTTGGACTACTTTGAGCAGGCTGAAGTCACGGCCGCATTAGTCGATATTAATTTGGGGGATATTAACGGGTTAGATTTAATCGAGCTTATTAATCAACGGTATCCTAAAACGATGATCGTGATTATCAGTGGTTTTGACGATTTTGACTTTGCACGCCGAGCGATTAAGTTGAAAGTTTTGGATTATTTATTAAAACCGATTCCCCGTTCTGACTTACAAAAGTTAATGGGTACGTTTGGAGCAAAACTATCGACTGAACACACTTGTCCGCCCCAAGTAGACGATCTTGCGGCCAATGTCAAAGCCTATATTGAAGCTCACTATTTTGAAAAGGGGTTGTCGCTTAATCAAGTCGCTAGTCGATTGTTTGTCAGCGAAACTTATTTAAGCAAGCAATTAAAACAGACTTATGGCCAAACTTTTTCTGAATATTTGATTGATTATCGCATTAAACGGGCGCAGGAGCTCTTGGCAATCCCGACGTTGCAGTATACGGTTATGGCCATTGCGAACAAGGTTGGCTATGAAGACGCGCATTATTTTAGCCGGATCTTCAAGAAAAAAACGGGTGTCTCACCGGTTCAATATCGGCGCGGTGGTTAGAATATAAATGACGTTTTATTGGCAATTAACAGTATGAAGCGTTTTAAAAAGCACTCTAGGTTTGCTTGAAAATTAATTCTATAAAAGAAATATAATTACATTAATTCAATAAAATTAAACAGTATATTGTAATTTAATTACAACGATGCTATATTTAAAATATAAATGTAAGCGTTAACAAAACGGAGGCGAATAAGGAATGTTAGGTTTTTCTGTGTACTTGAATCAGCCGTTAACCGCGGCGCGGCTCGCACAGATGCAAAAGATGAAAGAAGCGGGTTTTACCGGCGTCTTCACGTCGATGCATATTCCTGAAGATGACCCGCAACAGTATTTGACGCGGGTGCGTGCGTTGGGGCAGGCCTGCCACGAGTTGAATTTACAACTGACAGCGGACGTATCGGCTGCCGGCATGCAGCGGATGGGTATTGATATTAATGACACCGCTGCCCTAACTAAACTTGGTTTGACAGCTCTACGGATTGACGATGGCTTAGAAATGGCCGCAATTGCCCGCCTATCTCGGCAGATGCCAATCGCGTTAAACGCTAGCACGATCAGTCCCGCAGACGTTCAAGCCTTAACGGCCGCAAACGCGGACTTTGACCACTTGGAAGCTTGGCATAACTACTATCCGCGACCGGAAACGGGGTTAGATGCTGAGTGGGTCTTGGCCAAAAATCAGTGGTTAAAGTCGCAAGGGTTTACCACGATGGCGTTTGTCGCGGGGGACACCGATTTACGGGGACCGCTCCATGCCGGTTTACCAACGCTAGAAGCCGACCGTCAAGCCCAACCACTAGCCGCAACGTTGAATATGCAACGGCACCTAGCCGTCGACAAAGTGTACGTTGGGGATTCGGTCTTGAGTCCCGCGCGGTGTGGCCAATTTAAACGGTATTTTAACGATCATATTTTGCAATTATCCGTTCACACGACAACCGCTGCGTTAGTAGGTCCCGTTTGGCACAATCGTCCGGACGTCGCACGCGACGTGGTCCGGTTGGTTGAAGGTCGTCAGCAGATTCACCAGTTAGCTCCCGCAAACACGGTTGCGCGTCCGGTTGGTGCCGTTACGATCGACAACGATCGTTATGGTCGTTACGTGGGTGAGCTGCAAATCGTAAAGACGGCGCTTTCTGCTAACGAAGCCGTTAACGTCGTGGGCCAGGTCGCCGAGGCTGATCTAGCGCTGTTACCGGGAATTGGTAGTGGACAGGCGGTTCAGTTTATTAAGGAGGACGATGGCAATTGAATTTAGAGAATTTAACGACGGAAACGCGGAATCAAAAGACGATGGCGCTCGACACGTTATCCGTTAAAGAAGTTTTGAGCCTGATGAATCAGGAGGATCAAAAGGTCCCCGTGGCGATTGAAAAGGTGCTACCACAAATTGAAAGCGCTGTAAAAGTGATCGTCAAAAACTTTCAAGCGGGTGGCCGGTTGATTTATATGGGCGCCGGAACTAGTGGGCGCTTGGGTGTTTTGGATGCCGCCGAATGTGTGCCGACCTTCGGAACCGATCCTGAAATGGTCCAAGGCCTAATTGCCGGCGGTATGTCCGCCATGACGGTCGCGGTTGAAGGTGCCGAAGATTCCGTTGAACTGGGCCAAAAAGACTTAGAGGCGTTGAAATTAACGGCGCATGATACGGTTGTTGGCATCGCGGCGAGTGGCCGGACTCCTTACGTTGTGGGTGGTCTCGACTATGCCAAGCAGATTGGGGCGGCCACGGTGAGCCTGTCTTGCAACACGTCCGCGGTAATCAGTGCGCACGCTGAGACGGCCATTGAAGTGGACGTTGGTCCCGAAGTTTTGACCGGGTCGACTCGACTGAAGTCTGGTACGGCACAAAAATTGATTTTAAACATGCTCTCGACGGTCTCGATGGTCGGAATCGGTAAGGTCTATAAGAATCTCATGGTGGACGTTAAACCGACCAATGAAAAGCTCATTGAACGGGCCAAACGAATCATCGTGCAAGCAACGGATTGTTCTCAAGCGACGGCGGAAAAAGCTTTTTCTGAAGCTGACCAAGACGTCAAACTCGCCATCGTAATGGTATTAACGGATATGCGTAAAGATGAAGCCGCAAAACGCTTGAAACGGGCAAAGGGATTTGTTCGCCAAGCAGTGAAATAGGAGGGGATTTACCATGGCTGAAGATAAATATGTACGGATTGCCCACGCGATTTATGATCACGTTGGCGGCCCACAAAACATCGAAAAGTTGATTCATTGTATGACCCGGGTGCGGATGACGATTCGGGACGAATCACTGGTTGATATGGACGGTTTAAAGGCAATTGACGGCGTCATGGGCGTTGTCCAAGAAGACACGCTCCAAGTCATCGTCGGGCCCGGGACCGTTGATAAAGTCGCCGATGAAATGGTCAAAGAAGTCGGTGTTGGTTTAGGCGAACCGTTCCCAGACCCAAGTACCTTTACGGCGCAGAGTAGTGGTGACGAAAAGTCGGAACACCAACGCGACAAGGAAATGGTCGAAGCCAAGGCCAAGCAAGTTCACGCTGAACAGAAGGCAAAAATTAAACAGACCCCAATGCGCAAAATTTTAAGTGCAATTTCTAGTATTTTCATTCCATTAATTCCAGTGTTCGTTGGGGCTGGTTTAATTTCCGGGATCGCTGCGATCCTGTCAAACATGCTGGTTGCCGGCGATATTGGTAAAAGCTGGGTCGACTTTATTAGTGTTTTGAAAGTCATTAACAGTGGGTTATTTACCTACTTAGTCATCTACGTTGGAATCAACAGTGCGACCGTCTTTGGCGCTACCGCTGGTTTAGGTGGGGTCATCGGTGCGGTCACTATGCTGACTGGGGTTACCCCACAAGCACCAATCCACAACATCTTTAACGGCCAAGCTTTATCAGCTGGTCAAGGTGGGATCATTGGTGTGATCTTCGCCGTTTGGGTGCTCTCAATTGTTGAAAAATGGTTACACAAGGTAATTCCAGATTCAATTGATATTATTGTGACGCCAACGATTGCGTTACTAGTTGTTGGGGTCTTCACAATCTTTATCGTTATGCCAATTGCTGGGGTCATTTCAACCGGATTAGTTGGCGGCGTTGAATGGGTCTTGAACGTTGGTGGGGCCTTCTCCGGTTTCATTTTAGGCCTATTCTTCTTACCGATGGTTATGTTTGGGTTGCACCAAATTTTGACGCCAATTCATATCGAAATGATCAACAAATTAGGTATGACCCCATTACTGCCAATCTTAGCAATGGCGGGTGCTGGTCAAGTCGGTGCTGCCGTAGCACTTTGGATTCGTTGTCGGAATAATCATCAATTAACAAACATGATTAAAGGGGCGTTACCCGTTGGAATTCTAGGTATTGGTGAACCGTTAATTTACGGGGTGACTTTACCACTCGGCCGGCCATTCATTACCGCATGTATCGGTGGTGGGATTGGTGGTGCCGTTATCGGTGGTTTAGGCAACATTGGTGCCATTGCCATTGGACCTTCCGGGGTCGCTTTGATTCCATTAATTAATAATGGTCACTGGATGGGCTACGTTTTAGGCTTACTCGCTGCGTACGCAGGTGGCTTTGTCGCGACGTACTTCTTTGGGGTACCAGCCAGTGCTAGAATGCCAAAGGATAAAGAAGGTCACGCAATCGCTGCTTAAGCTTAAACGTTGCGTGTGAGATTTAGGAGGAATTTAGATGACTAGTGTTTTATTTACCATTCACGAGAAACTAGCCAGTTTTTCGAATGCTGAACAGAAAATTGGCCGCTATATTCTGAATCACACGCACGCCGTGATCCAGATGAGCACCGCCGAGCTCGCCGCAGCTGCGGATGTCAGCACTGCGACGGTCGCCCGGTTTGGGAAAACGTTGATTCCAGATGGCGGCTACCCCGCGTTGAAATTACGCTTGTCGGCGGAGTGTAACGTTGATCAGAGTTTATACGATGAAATCAATCCACGCGATGACCTAACCGCCGTTAAATCAAAACTGGCACTGCGAATTACGCATACCATTGAAGAAACGAATGCCAGTTTAGACGACACTAGTCTGGTGCAAGCCAGTCAGCTGATTGCTGAAAAGGATAACGTGTATGTTTATGGTCTGGGTGCTTCTAACGTGGCGGCGACGGACTTTGAACAGAAGTTTATTCGCGTTGGTAAGGCGGTTATTCATTCACAAGATACGCACTTGTTAGCGGTTGGGTTAACCACGCAACGTAAAACGGCCGTCCTGTTCTTGGTTTCCAATTCGGGAGAAAAGGCCGAAAGTTTGGAATTAGCGCGGTTAGCTCATTCGATGGGCGTTCCAATCATTGTTTTGACCCGGAACGCTGGTAGTACGCTGGGGAAACTAGCGACGATTGTCCTCGTTAACGATGACAGTGAGGAAGGCCAGACTGCGCGCGCCGCGGCGACGACTTCATTGATGGCCCAGTTGTACGTGATCGACTTGCTGTACTACACGTTTATAGCGAATGATTATGACCATCATATCGAGCAATTAGTCTTGTCGCGTGACGCGATTCGAAAACATTTTAATTAGGAGTTGATCATTTGTTTGGATTTAAGAAAAAGAAGACGGCGGTGGCGTTAAACGCCGTTGCGAGTGGCCAGTTGATGCCCATTACGGCGGTTGCCGACCCGGTCTTTTCACAAAAGATGATGGGCGACGGCTTTGCCATTGATCCCACGGACGGTACGATTACGGCCCCCGCTGATGGTGAAATCAAGACCATTGCGGATACTAAGCACGCCGTGATGTTGACGACTAAGGACGGCTTGGAACTGATGCTGCACCTAGGGTTAGATACAGTGGAGCTGAAGGGCGCGCCCTTCGACGTTCAGGTCAAAGTCGGTGATCAGGTGACTGCGGGTCAGCCATTGGTTCAAATGGACTTAGCTGCGGTTAAAGCGGCCGGTAAGAGCACGACCGTCATTGTCGTCGTGACCAACATGGACCTTGTGGACCAGTTAGAAGTTGCGGCGGCGGGGCCTGTGACGGCGTCAAGCGATGTTGCAACGGTGACATTGAAATAGTATGGATTAGTTAAAACTAGCTACTGAAAGCCATTCGACTTTCGGCGGCTAGTTTTTTAGTTAACGCTTTCACAAGTGTGGATAATGGGGTAAACTGTTGATATGATTATATAAAGTTAACTAATAAATTATACTGCTGGAGGAGAGATGACGTTGAAAATAAAAGGGAATTACCGATCTGAAGTTGTTTCGGGGAAAACGACGGGACGTTTTTGGCTGATGACGGGGGCCGCGCTGCTGACGTGGCAAATCAACAATCAGGTTGTCCAAGCGGATACAACGCCTGCACCAGAGGACAATGCGGCAATTAGTGTGCAAAAAAATGTGGATTCGACTAATACTTCGGATAAAGTCGCAGGGCCGACCTCGCAAGCGCCTAACCAAGTGGTGCTACAGTCAAATACTGGCAAGGATGAGACAACTAAGCAGCCAGCTGGGTCAACACCGGAAGAAGACCTGCCAAAGCCGGTACAGAAGCAATCAGATGAACCGGCACCAACGCCAGAACCGAAACCAGCTCCGGCTCCGACGGCTGCCCCAGAAGATTCAAAACTCACCTCTCCGGCTGAACAACCAGACAAGCCAAAAGATGTTGTTGAATCAGCACCCACGACCGACGAGGTAAAAACTGTTGAAAGCAAAATCCAAGCTAGGGCTTATCGTCTAGCCGCTACGACACGCAAGTAGAAAGTGCTGTGGTTAATGACCATACTTCGGGAACTTGGGGAACGAGTAAATGGACGCTTGATACGACAAACAACGTTCTACACATTGGGGCCGGAACGGTTACGGATACGGGCGTAAAAGTGGATGCTACTACGAATGAGGTCACTGATTGGGGTGCCCTAGATTGGCATAATTATAAAGCGCCTGAGGGGACAGAACGGCCACTTTTACGATTGGATGGGCCAGTCATCATGGATGCTGATGCTAGCTACGCCTTTTCGTATTTAACTCTCGATAATGACAGTAAGGTCGGAATTGATATTGATAAAGCGGGTGATACTAGCAATCTTGTCACGGATAAGACGACCAATATGACGGGGATGTTCGCACATTCGATTAAGCACCATGATAGAAGGTTGTATTTACCGCTGAATACTTCAAAAGTAACGACGATGGCTCATATGTTTGATAATTTTTGGGGAGCCTATGATTGGTTTGAATTAATGGGCTTTGACACAAGTCACGTGACGGACATGTCTTACATGTTTTATGATGCGGAAGATATAACTGAGCTAATGTTGCCAGGGTTTGACACTTCAAAAGTAACAACAATGGCCCATATGTTTGATCGATGCCATAGGGTAGAGACTTTGGATTTATCAGGATTCGACACGAGTAACGTGACTTCGATGGCTTCGATGTTTTATTACAATACTCTTGGTCACCAGTCTATTGATTTATCTAATTTTAATACAGCGAAAGTCACGGATATGTCAAATATGTTTGGTGGTGATTTGTGCTTAAATGCGTTAGACATTTCTTCATTTGACACGAGTAACGTGACGAATATGGCGGGGATGTTTTATGGCGTTAATGGAGAGGCACACGGAGATGTGACAATTAAGTGGCCAAAGAAAATGGATACGAATAAGGTCACTAATATGTCTGCCATGTTTGCAAAGAGTGATGGGGTTGTTGACGACCATATTAATGAATTAGATAAAACAAATGTGACCGATATGTCTTCCATGTTCGAAGGCATTGATTCTTATGCTGATCAGCCAAAAGACGTCACGTTGGATTTTTCTAACTTCAAGACGAGTCATGTGACCAACATGTCACGAATGTTTGCGGATATTAAACAACTCAAAAGCTTAAAATTTTCGAGCTTGTTTGATACAGCGACAGTGACAAACATGGCTGGAATGTTCGCTGGCGATGCCCAACTACCGAACTTGGACTTAACGAACTTTGATACGAGCCGTGTGGTTGATATGTCCCAAATGTTTATGGATATGGCGGCGTTGACCAATCTGAATCTCGCCACGTTTAAGACGGGTCAAGTCGCGGATATGAGCAGTATGTTCAAGGGTGTCAGTCAATTATCTGCCCCCAATCTCCAGAACTTTGACACGAGCCGCGTCGTTAATATGTCCCAGATGTTTATGGATATGGCAGCGTTGACCAATCTGAATTGGAGTGATGGATTCAAGACGGGTCAAGCGACGGATATGAGCAGTATGTTCAAGGGCGTCAGTCAATTGTCTGCCCTCGATCTCCAGAACTTTGACACGAGCCACGTCGTTAATATGTCCCAGATGTTTATGGATATGGCGGCGCTGACCAATCTGAATCTCACCACGTTTAAGACGGGTCAGGTCACGGATATGGGCAGCATGTTCAAGGGCGCCAGTCAAATAACTGAGCTCGACCTCCATAGCTTTGACACGAGTCGTGTCAGCAATATGAGTCAGATGTTTGTCAATGATGGGGCCTTACAAAAGCTAGATTTATCATCGTTTAATCTGCAGAATATCCAATTGCCTTACTCGTTTTTAGAAAATAGTGATGACACTGGAATGTGGCGGATATTTGGACTTTTTAATGCCCCTAAATACCTTTCAGATCGATATAATCTTGTGGAAACTAAGCCGCGAGTCTTAATCTTAGGAAAAGATATGCGTTTAAGTGTTGACCATCCAGCAAATCTCGCTAGTGATATTATCGATCTTGGGGACCAGCAAGATTTAGATGGACCTTTAGAACCAATGATTGGCCAACTTGGATTCAATAGTATTCAAGAATTAAAGGATGCCTTTTTCTCCGCTAATTTGCCAGCTGCCGGCGGTTTAACGGGACGGTGGGTCAATATGGAGACTGGTGAACGGTTAACAGCTCAGGAGCTAACAGCACGCTACAGTAGCGACCAGGCAACCACCGGGACGTGGATTTGGCAAAATATTGTTGGGCAAGATGTTGACCTGATTGCTAGTCCCGTTACAACCTGGTCACCTGAGGATAGTTTTGTAAAAGCGGTTGATGACAATGGGAATACGTTGGAACTTGGTCAATTAACGATAACGTTGCGTAATACGGACACCAATACAATTGTTGATAAGATTGATCCTAGAGTGGCTGGAAATTACGAGATCACGTACAGTTACACTGGTAATGGGCTTTCTTCGCAAACTTCTGGTCCCGTAAAATTAAGAATTGCTGCCAACCAAGCGGCGGTTGATGCGCATGATTCGGTTGTTCAATTAGGTGAAAATTGGCAGGCAACGGATAACTTGCAGGGCGTCGTTGATGCGGACGGGAGTGTTGTTGATTTCAACAAGGTTACCGTCAGTGGTATGGCGGATAATCAAATTCCCGGGACTTATGCCATTACTTACCAGTTCACGGATCAATTCGGGACGCTGGTGACGAAGACAGTTCACGTCGTTGTAAACGGGTTAACGCTTAAGCAGAACGCGGGTCGCTTTTCAACGGATGATCATTGGGATCCACGGACATTGGTGGATCGGGCCGTGGACGATCTCGGAAATCCAGTATCACGGGTGGCAGTATTAATGACGGATGCTAAGGGTCAAACCGTCACGAACCTTGATCGACCAGGCGATTATCAGATTAAGTATCGTTTTAACGACGGTCATGGCACCCATGAACAGGCGGCGTTAATTACGATAACGGCCGGTGAAAATCATGCTAACCTCCAATTAAAAACTAACCAGGTTACGTTATACGAAGGCGATTCGTGGGAACCGTTAAGCAACGTGCAGTCCGTCGTTGATTCGGATAATCAACAAATTAACGTGACGGATTGGGCACAGGCCATTCAAGTTGACGGTATGGTCAATACTGAAAAACCGGGCGATTATTCCATCACTTACCAGTTCGTGGACCTATTTGGTACGACTCACGAGGACACTGTAGTCGTTACGGTTAAAGCTAGCCAAGCTAGTTTGGCGGCTAAGAAGGACGCCGTGACGATTTATGCGGGGGACACTTGGCAAGCAAGTGATAACCTTGAGTCCGTCAAAGACGTTGACGGCAGTTCGGTTGATTCCAGTCAAGTAACTATTAGTAGCAACGTTGATTTGACACGGCCGGGGCACTACCTAGTCACGTATCGGTTTACGGATCAACAAAATAAACTGCATACGGCGACCACGGCGGTGACCGTTTTAGCCAACCAAGCTAATTTAACAGTCAAAGATGCAGTGGTGCATTTAACCGTTGGTGATCAGTGGAACGCACTGGCTAACCTGCAACCAGTGACGGATAGCGACGGCACCACGGTCCAACCTAGTGCCATTCAAGTTGATAGTTCCGCTAATTTGAACATGCCGGGAAGCTACGTGGTCACGTATCAATTTACGGACCAGTTAGGGAAAGTGCATACGGCGCAAACGCAGGTCATCGTCGAAGCTAAGACTGATCCAGACGATGGTGGTAATGGTACGGTGGAAGTTCCAGACGAAAATGGGGACAACGGCGATAAGGAACCCGGTAACCTTCCGGATGGCAACCAGAATCAGGGCGATAAGGACCCCGGTAATCTTCCAGACGGCGACTTGAATCAGGGTGATAATAAACCTGGTAACCTTCCAGATGACAATTCTGGTCAAACGACAACTAAACAGCCGGATGAAGAGACGACTGAGAAGCAGGACCCTGAAGTGCCAGAAAATATGGCAACCGAGACAACTCAGCAGACGACTGTTAAAAAGGACGTTGAAGCTTTGCCTAAAAACGTGGCAGCTAAGCCGACTGAGAAGTTGTCAGTAGCGACTGATCATTTAAAATCGTTACAACCAATTAAGCCGACGCTAAAAACTAAAGCGACTGGTGCCCTACCACAAACTGGTGAGCAGATGAATAAGCGTGTATCGATTATTGGCCTAATCGTTCTAGCGTTGTCTAGCTTGGGATTACCGTGGTTGTTTAAAGAAAAAAAGAATCATCAAGATAATTAAAACGATAAATAAAGTAGTTCCTTGGAATACTAATTCTGAGGAGCTACTTTTTTGGATTAATAGGGTGATTCTTTGAGGAATATATTTTATATAAATGTTGTCGTGAAACAATTATTTTACCGCTTTCATCCAGATAGAGAATGGCGTACACTATTGATGTAGTTATGTAAAGTTAATTAACAAATTATATTACTGGAGGAGTGGGTTGGGTTGAAGATGGTAAAAAATGGTCAATTGACCGAGGTTCGCGCGGGGAAAGTAACTGGTCGTTTCTGGTTAATGGCGGGGGCCGCATTACTGACTTGGCAGATCAATAATCAAATCGTTCAAGCGGATACAGTGTCCCCTACTGACCATGTGACTGCTAGTGTAAATACGAAGGTCACGACTGGCCCCACTAGTGGGGGGAGTAGCGCGGCACAATCAGTGGTAAGTGCAACAGGCTCTTCAGCAGCGCCAACCCACGAATCACAAGCCAGTGCGGTGAAAGCAGTTAGTCAGCCAGCTTCTGAAACGGGAACTTCTGCTAGTAGCGTGGTCAATGCAAGTCAGGCCGGTAGTGAAGCTAAATCTGAGCAGTCTCAGACAGGCGCTCTAAGCCAGGTTGGCAGTTCTCAAGCAGTATCAGAAGCCAGCTCAGCTGTTAAAGGTGCAGCACAACCAGTAGTTGTTAAATCCATGGCAAGGATTAAAGCAGCTAGCCAAGCGCAACCAGCGACCTATCGTCTTAGGATGGCGGCACCGGCAGTTCCAGTCGCCGCAGTTAACGACCATACTTCAGGGACGCTTGGGACTAGTAAATGGTCGATAGATACGACGACTGATACCTTGACGATTGGTCCCGGAACCTTGGCTGATACCGGAGTTACAGCGGATGCTAAGGGGAAAATTACGGATTGGAAGGGACTGGACTGGAATAACTATCAGCTTTCTGATCCAAATTCGCGGCTGAAATTGCAGCTTAACGGTCCTGTTGTCGTGGGGAAAGATGCGAGTTATTTATTCTCGGGATTAGATCTTGATGATATGGATGCAACTAAGCCAAATACTCAGAAAACGACTAATATGACGGGAATGTTTTACAACGCACATTCTTCTGGTATTGATACTCAATCAATTTTTAACTTTGACACAAGTAATGTCGAAACGATGGCCTACATGTTCAATAAGTATGTCCAACCATATTCGACACTTGATATTTCTAACCTTAATACGAGTCATGTGGCAGATATGACTGCTATGTTCGCAGAGATGAAAGGTATCCAAAGTATCAATTTATCCAACTTTGACACGTCTAGTGTGACTAGTATGGCACAGATGTTCCAGCAATCAAGTGATTTACAGAGTCTTGACCTATCGAAGTTTAAGACTTCTGAGGTTAAGGATATGGATGTAAGCTGATTCCTGAGACAACTTTTAAGAGAGGGTATAATGAATAAATCGTCTCTCAAAAGGAAGGAATTTTTACATGCCAACTCGTTACGACAAAGAATTCAAACAAAACATCATCAACCTATATAAACAAGGCGAATCAGCCGCCCAACTGGCCAGAGAATATGGCATTGGCTATTCAACCGTTCATAAGTGGATCCAGGGCCAAGCCAAAACTCAATCCGGTAAATCGCCAGACGAAATTAAAGCGATGGAAAAGCGGCTGGCTTCCCTGTCTGAGGAGAACGAAATCCTAAAAAAAGCCCTGGGCTTCCTTGCGCAGAAGTAACCAATATTTTTGATTACATTCACCAAGAAAGCCATCACCACCAGGTAACTAAGATGTGCCGAATCCTCGGTGTTTCCAGAGCTCAGTATTATCGTTATCGATCCCCAAAGCCTTCAAAACGCCGGGCCGAAGATGAGGACTTAAAACAACGGATTCTGCGGATCTTTGCGGAATTCAAGCAGCGATACGGCGTTATGAAGATCCACCATGAATTGAATCTGGAACTTCAACCACTGCAGCGTCGGTGCAGCCCAAGACGGATTTCCCGGCTCATGAAGGAACTGGATATCCACTCCGTTACCGTCAATAAATGGAAAGCGGCTTCGGCTTCCAAAACCAAGGTTGAACAGCGTCCCAACTTGCTTAAGCAGGATTTCTCGACCACTGGTTTAAATCAAAAATGGACCGCTGATATGACCTATATTCAAACGAAGCGTA